>JBJXGO010000076.1:0-15611 GCA_046160345.1 Saprospiraceae bacterium | reverse complement strand
TGGCAGAAATTGATTTACAGCCTAAAACCCACCAAGGCGTGTATGTAAAGTTCAACGAACTGTTTGTAAAAAACGGGGCGTTTTCCAAGGAGCATCGGGATAACTTCAGGGAAGTCTTCGAACTTCGGCAATCTGGTGATTATGACCTTGATTTTGAGCCCACAGAAGAAAATGCCCGCTTTGCTATAGACTCAGCAAGCAAATTTCTGAGCGCGACAAAACTTTATTTGAACACATAAGGACAAATCTTCCCTATCCTTGCAGCCTAAAACAAAGTCTGCAATATGAAACGATTCGCTATCCTCATCCTCTGTATTTCCCTGCAAACCTTCCTTTTTGCTCAAAAAAGCAAAGATGTTTCATCCGCCAAATCAGGCAATGCCCAGATTTTTACCGTAAACGACAGCCTTTTTAACTCCCTGCAATGGCGCAATGTCGGCCCTTTCCGGGGAGGCCGCTCGGCTGCCGTGACGGGTGTAGCGGGCAAGCCCAACCTCTTCTACTTCGGAGCAACGGGCGGTGGCATCTGGCGCACCCAAGACGGTGGTCGTACTTGGGAAAATATCTCCGACGGATTCTTCGGCGGCAGCATCGGGGCCATTGAGGTGGCCCCGAGCGACAACAATGTAATTTACGTCGGCGGTGGAGAGTGTACCGTACGTGGCAATGTAAGCAGCGGAACAGGCATGTGGAAAAGCGAAGATGCAGGCCGTACCTGGAAATCTGCAGGTTTAAAAAACAGCCGGCATATTCCCAGAATACGCATCCATCCATCCAATGCAGATATTGCGTACGCCGCCGTTTTAGGGGATCTCTTCAAAGCATCCGACGAACGCGGCCTTTACCGTACCCGGGACGGAGGAAAAACCTGGCAACGCATCCATTTCATCAATGAAAATGTTGGTGCAGTTGATATATGCCTCGATCCAACCAATCCACGCATACTTTATGCGTCATTTTGGAAAGTTCGACGTTCTCCCTTCGACCTTTCGAGCGGAGGCCCTGGAAGCAGCCTGTGGAAAAGCACCGATAGTGGTGACAGTTGGACAGAACTCACAAAAAATGAAGGTCTTCCAAAGGATACGATCGGTATTATTGGGGTAACCGTCAGTCCTCAACGCCCTGATCGGGTTTGGGCTATCATAGAAAGCCAAACCGGGGGCGTGTTCCGCTCTGATGATGGAGGCAAGAAATGGACCAAAGTCAACGAAGACCGGAATCTCCGTCAACGCGCCTGGTATTACACCCGGATCTATGCCGATTCAAAAGACGAGGATGTGGTGTATGTGATGAACGTGGCATATCATAAAAGCAAGGATGGAGGCAAAACGTTTCAATCGAAATACGCCCCGCATGGCGACCACCATGACTTTTGGGTTGCGCCAGAAGATCCAAAACGCCTGATTATCGGCGACGACGGGGGCGCGCAAATCAGCTACGACGGAGGCGAGACCTGGACAACCTACCACAACCAGCCCACAGCCCAATTCTATCGGGTGACTACCGACAATGCCTTCCCGTTTCGGATATATGGAGCACAACAGGACAATTCCAGCGTTCGCATCGCACACCGTACTGACGGCAACTCCATCGGCGACCGCGATTTTGAGCCAACTGCTGGAGGAGAATGTGGCCATATTGCCATTGACCCCACCAATAATGAAATCGTGTATGGAGGTGAATATCACGGTTTTTTGAGCCGTGTGGATCATCAGAACCGTATTTATCGAGCCATCAATGTCTGGCCTGAAGACAACATGGGCCATGGTGCAGAGGATGCGAAATATCGTTTCCAATGGAATTTTCCATTGTTTTTCAGTCCGCACGACCCGAAAAAACTTTACGCTGCCTCCAATCACCTCCACGTTACCTCCAACGAAGGTCAAAGCTGGCAGACCATCTCTCCAGACCTGACCACCAACGACAAAAGCCGCCAAAAATCTTCAGGTGGCCCTATTACGCAAGACAATACCGGTGTAGAATATTACTGCACCATTTTTGCTGCTGCCGAAAGTCCCCGTGTCAAGGACCTAATTTGGACCGGTAGCGATGATGGCCTGGTTCAAATTACCCGCGATGGTGGCAAAAACTGGACGAATGTGACTCCGCCAAATTTGCCTAAATGGACCATGGTCAATTCCCTTGAACCTGACCCGCACAGCGATGGCGGTTGTTACCTCGCTTGCACGGGCTACAAACAAGGCGATTACCAGCCTTACCTTTTCAAAACCAAAGACTACGGTAAAACATGGACTAAAATAACCGATGGTATCGGGAATGAGGACTTTACTCGTGTTGTCCGAGCTGACCCTAAAAGTCCGGGCATTTTGTATGCAGGTACCGAGCAAGGCATGTACATTAGTTTTACAGATGGTCGCAGTTGGCAGAAATTTCAACAAAATTTGCCGATTGTTCCTATCACAGACCTCAGCATCAAGGATGAGCATCTGATAGCTGCCACCCAGGGTCGCGCATTTTGGATGATTGACGATCTATCTCCCCTGCGTCAGATCGTTGCTATGCTGCCAAGTGAAGACCTGTCTCCAAGTCAGACCCTAAGCAACAAGGCCGTTCACCTTTTCCAACCAAAGGCTTCATACCGAATGAGGGGCAGTGTGTCTAAAGGCTCCAAAACCAGTGGTGAAAACCATCCAAACGGCACTGTTGCCCATTTTTATTTAAAAAACAAACCGGGCGAAAAGGACACGGTTACCCTGGTAATTTTGGAAAATGACGGAGATACCATCAAGATCTTTTCCAACCAAAAACTCCCAAAAACCTGGGAAAACCGCGGCGGGAAAATGGAAGACCTAAAGAAGGGCGGCAACAGCTTTACCTGGAACCATCGTTATCCTGATGCTGAAAAATTTGAAGGTATGATACTCTGGAGTTACGACCTGGAAGGCCCCAAAGCCGTACCGGGCAGTTACCGCATACGGTTAACAGCAGCAGGAAAAACAGAAGAACAATCCTTCCAGATCCTTCCAGATCCACGGTCAGGGGCAAGTGCCCAGGCATTTGCACAACAGTTTGATTTTGTGCAATCAGTAGGCAAAAAACTGACCGATGCACACGGCGCCATCAAGGAAATCCGCAATGTGCGCGGGCAGATGAAAAGCATGACTGACGGGCTACCGAAAGACGATAAATATAAACCAATTCGAACCTTGTCGGCTCAAATAGATTCGGCTATGACCTTGGTGGAGCAGACCATTTACCAGACCAAAAACCGAAGCAACCAGGACCCGCTCAACTTCCCGGTGCGCTTGAACGACAAACTTGCCAACCTGATGGGACAAACGGTAGAAGGCGATTTTGCGCCCACCAATCAAGCCATCGAAGTACGCGAAATGTTGTTCCGACTCACGGATGAACAGTTGGGAAAATGGAAAGCCCTCAAAGAAAAAGATTTGCCTGAATTGAACCGGATGGTTCGGGAATCAGGAGTAGATTTGATTCGGGTGAAATAGAAAAACGAACCCGTCCTACGGCTTTAAGCCGTAGGACGGGTGAACAACATGACCCACATCGCCCAACTATTCTTCCACTTCGACCATTTCCTTGGTGCAACCCCCATCGGAAACGGCCATATAAACGATACGTACCGGGTTGATTATCAAGCAGGAGCAGCGCATAAAACGGCCTTGCTCCAAAGGCTTAATCATGAGGTGTTTCAGCAGCCGGAGCTGGTAATGGAGAACACCCTGAGAATTTGCCAACATCTGGAAAGGAAGGATTATCCATATCAGGTTGCATCTCCTTTACCAGCCCTTGATGGCACTTTTTTGCAAAAAGACCAAGAAGGAAACTACTGGCGAGCCTTCCCATTTATTGAAAACTCCTTTGCGCCTGATGGAATTTCCGATGCCGGCACCGCCTACGAAGCCGCGCGTGCGTATGGGGCATTTGCGCGAGCCTTGCAAGATTATCCCGCTCATACGCTGGCCGAAACCATTCCGGGGTTCCATGACACCGACCGGCGTTGGCAGTACTTTTTAAGCATCTTGAAAATCGATCCGGTGCATCGTGCCAAAGGAACAGAAGCGGAAATTGAAGCCATTTTCGCGGCTAAACCCGTTTTCGATCAAATAAGTCAGCTAAAAAAATCAGGAGCATTACCACTCCGTGTTTCACATAATGACACCAAGGCAGGGAATATACTTTTCGACCTGAACACTCGGAAAGCCCTGGCTGTCATCGACCTGGACACAGTGATGCCCGGCACCGTGTTATCAGATTTTGGCGATATGGTACGGACCTTCGCCTCAGATTGCCCAGAAGATTCGCTCGCCACTCCTGTGCTGAACAAGAAGGTTTTGGATGCACTTACAAGCGGTTACCTCAAAGAAACCGAGAAAATCTTGACCCAATTAGAAAAAGAAAACCTGATGATGGGAGCAGCCTGGATTACAGGAGAACAGACGCTTCGCTTTTTGACCGACTGGCTTGCAGGGGATGTATATTATAAAATCACATCGCCAGAGCAAAACTTAGTGCGTGCCAGAAATCAGCTAGCGCTGTTCAGATGTATGATGTATGAACTATGAACTATGAACTATGATGTTGCCATTATACATCATAGTTCATAGTTCATACATCAATCTGTTTTATTTGGGAATGACACGCTAAACGCAGTGTATCTCTCGCCCCGGCTATTGATGGCATAGCAATACCCGTCCTCCATCCATAAGGTTTTCATAAATCCCTGACGCATATTTTCTTCGTGGTACAGGTCAATACAGATTACCCGGCCGCCATAGAATGCCCTTAGGTCAGGTTGGAGCGTATGGCCGATCACCATGCGTTTGGCGCCGGCAAATTCTAATATTCGATCGATGTCTTCTTTTGAAGCAAGGTTTTTAGCTGCTCCTCGATACCAAAATATACCCGTCTTCAAGTTGAAAATAGCTTTGGCATCATCACTTACTATCGCTTCGCTGGGTTTTCCAAGGTGTTCTCGACTGATTCGGTTTATATCAACCAGGCTCAGGTTGGTGCGGGCGAGCTCCGGGCTAATTCCGCCATGGCAAAAAACGTAGTCGCCAATTTTTTCCACAGCGTTTTTTGTGCGCAGCCATCGGCCCAATTCCGAATTTTGGTCATACCAATGCTTGTAATCTACTCCAATCAAGGCAGCATTTTCCAAATATTTTTGTCGAACATAAGTAGTGTTTCCCTGAAGGTTGAGCAATTCATGGTTGCCCAGGATGAAATGAACTTTGCCTCCAGCCAGTTCGGCCTCGGGCTCCAGTTTGTAAAGCAACCAAAGGCATTCGGTCACATGAAGCCCCCGGTCGAAAAAGTCGCCCAAAAGCACAATATGACCATTTCCAAACGTCCAATTGAAGGCACTGTCCATAACGTTTGCACCAATGAGCATTGTTTTAAGCGCCAGAAAATTGCCTTCTATATCAGACAATGCAAGCAAACGGGCAGGGCTAGGATAGTTGGTTGGCTCTTCTGGTTTAGAGGAAAGATCTTGGAGAAGGAAGGAGAAGGAGCTCTCCGATTCAGGCACCTGGCAGGTTAGTGAAACCTCATTTTTATGACTAAAACGAAGCGATTTTGCGACAATAGCCGAGTCCCTGCGCGTTACATATTTAACGGTGATCGAGTTGTCCCGATAAAAAACGTGTGGCCCATCTGTGTCTGCTTTTGAAAGGACAACGGGCTGGCCAGAGGAGGCAACAAGCAAAAATGGAAGGCCCAGAAGCAGGGAATTTATCAGGCGTAACTGCATGATTGGGTTTACCTTGTTTTTGTTTAATAGCAGCTGCAAAGCATCAGGGCTTTATCGGTGCTCCTAACCTAAGAATCTTGATTTCCAAGCGGTTGTTCTGCTGATGTTCTTCATCAGAGCATTCCGCACTTTCCCTGCAATGGTTGCGAAGTTGGGTCTCGCCTTTTCCGTATGCATTAATTCGGAACTCCTCGATTCCTTTTGCCAAAAGAAAGATTTTAGCATTTTTCGCACGTTGGTCTGTCAAAATCTGATTCAGTTGGGCGTCGCCCCGTGTGTCAGTATGGGCTACGAGGTCAATTTCCATTTCAGGGTAGTCTTTCATCCATTCCACCACTTGCTCCAGATGCCGCACAGCGCCCTGATTGAGCGTGGCTTTGTTGTACTCATAAAAGATTTTGTCAAGAATGAAAACCGAACCTTCCATAAGTCCGCTGGCAAGCGGCATCGTTTCAGCAATTGTAACGCCCTCTTCAAGTGGTTTAAGGCGCACTTCTTCATAGGTAGGCGCGCCACGGCCTGCTGTTAGCCGAAAAGTCTCGTTGCGGAAACCGCCCTTTTCCACCCTTGCTATCCAATCTCCTTCACGCGGCAAGCAAATGTCGAACTCGCCATTGCGTGTGGTGCGGGCTGTTTCAACATCTCCTGTGGCGCGGTGTTCAAAACGCAGGCTGGCATTGGCGATACGCGTATTGAACTGGGTAGTCAGCACTATTCCCCCAGAACGCAAGCAGGGCGGCGATTCTTTCATTCGGAACTTCAGGTTCAGATCTTCATCAGAATCCACTACCAAAAAACGGTCGCGGGAGGCGTATCCCTTGGCACTGACCATGACGAGGTAGTTGCGGAACCGGGTAAAGTCTGTTTGGGCAAGTCCTGAGGCATTGGAGAAGAGGTCAGGATTGCCCATTTCTTTTGCATCCTTGCGCACCAATTGGAAGGTGAACATATCGGGTTTGTCGGGCAAGGCTACATAATCAAATTCATAAAAATCATTGTTCCCTGCTATAAAACCATCATCTGTTGGTTGAAAAATACGAATTTCAGCACCCTGGAGAGGCAGTCCGGTTTTTTCGTCTATCACCGAAATCCGTGCCCGGTTTACTTCTGGTTTTCCGGTTCCCACAAGTCCGTTCGGCGCGAAAAATTGAAATATGTCGGATTTGCCATAAGTTTCGTCCTTACGTTCACTGGCAAAAAAGCCACTGTGACCATCCGGGTCCACAATAAAACTAAAGTCGTTTTCCGGAGAATTAAATGGTTCGCCAAGATTTATGATTTCTTTTTCTTCATTGGTGGTCAGCGGATTGTTCACGAAATAAATGTCCATGTTCCCAAAAGTGTTTGCGCGGCCATTGGAAGCAAAAAACAGTGAACCAAAAAAGCTCATGTATGGGAATAACTCTTGTTTTTCAGTATTGATCGCCGGGCCGAGGTTGATCGGGTCGCCCCAACGGCCTTTGCCCTCATGTTCCACCGCATAGAGGTCAAATCCGCCAAAACCGCCGGGCATATCGGACGCAAAAAACAGCCATTTTTCGTCAGGACTGAGGCTGGGATGCATGCAGGAATAGTCGTCACTGTTGAAAGGCAAGTCGATAGGAGCTGTCCAATCAGGGAAATCATAGCTCATTTGATAAATTTTCATCGAGGCCCGCCCCCCTTTTCCGCCGCGCAGCACACCATCGTCGTTGTTGTTACGGGTCACAAATGCAATTTTGAAATCGCGCGTGAACGTAGCCGGGCCTTCATGAAAATTGGATTTTTTGCTGGTATTGAACTCAAACTTAGTGGGATCGACCAAGGCGCCCAATCGGTCAAAAGTGGAAAGAAAGTGGGCTTCGAATGCTTCACCCGTACGTTCACTTCGAGGCCCTTTTTTACCCCTTGCCGACACGAACATAATACCGTTGTCGTAATACATCGGTGCATAATCAGTGCCCGGCAGGTTGAGTGCTTTTATGTTTTCAAGTCGGACGGGGTATCGACGGTCGTCTTTTTCCCGGAAACGATCTTTAGATTTGGTTTTGGAAGAACCAGAACCTTGTGCTGAAACAGCCAGCACAAGCAATAGGAGGGGGAGCATAAGGATTAGTTTGCGGAACATACTTTGCAAAATAAAAGGTTGATGGTTAAGGATGTGGCACAGGTTTCGTAATCAATGCCATGGCGACTTGATTAAACGTTCGCAAAGATAGGGGGATTGTGTTATTGGAGCGGAAGCCCAGGAAAGGTTAACAAATCCTTCTGTCCTGACTGGCCAAATCATTTACACCGCTTCTCTTCTCCGTTCCTTCGCCAACTCAATTCCAGCCTCGTTCAACGAATTCCTCAGGGCTTCGTAAAAATGGTCGAGTGTATCTTCATAATGTTGCCCAAGCGTCCAGGCAGAAATTTCAGTCTTCATATCATCGCGAGAAATACCTGCTACCCTTACTTCAACGGCTTTTTCGCGAATAATAAATGGGCATCGGCTGGCCGCTTCCGTTGCTGCTTGCTGAAGTTTTTCCATAGAAGTATTGGATTGAACCAGCAGAATAATTTCGGCTTGAACCTCACTGTGCTCGCCGATGCTTTCAATAGGGCCTTCAGTAATTTTACCGTTTGGGATGGTGATTCTTATCCCCCGCGGAGTTTGCAAAATGGTACTGAATATCTGGATTTCCACCACTTTTCCAACCTTGTCGGCTACCGTTAGATGATCGCCTACTTTGAACGGGCGAAATAGCAGAATTAGTACGCCGCTTGCGAAATTGCCCAAACTGCCTTGTAAGGCCAATCCAACAGAAAATGCAATGGCTGAAAAAATGGCAATAAATGAAGTTGTAGCAATACCAATGGTGCTGGCGACCATAAGTATAAGCGCCACTTTCATTGCTACATCAGCCATGGATGTAAAGAAGGGGCGCAGGCTCCCGTCCACCTTTCGGGCACTTAAAAACTGGTCGAAACCTCGTGAAAGGCGGCGAATGACCCACATCCCGCCAAAAAACAGTGTTAGAGCCGCTGCTGTTTTCGGGCCGTAGGTCCAGGCCATTTGCATGGCTTTGTCTAATATTGCTTGGGTAACCAAGGTAAATGATTTTGATTGTTTTAAAATTGCTAGTCTCGCTCTAAGTGATAGTCTCACTTAAAGTGAGACTATCACTTAGATAATCGCCTCCCGAATCCGAACCAGTCGCTCTAAAATTCTTTCTAAATCGGTGAGTGGCAACATATTGGCCCCATCAGATTTTGCTTCTGATGGCCTTGGGTGTGTTTCGATAAACAAACCGTCCACACCGGTAGCAATACCCGCACGGGCAATTGTTTCGATGAGCGCTGGTCGGCCTCCGGTTACGCCACTGCTTTGGTTCGGCTGTTGAAGCGAATGGGTGCAATCGAGTACCACAGGAACACCAAAAGAACGCATAACAGGGATGCCCCGAAAATCAACAATTAAGTCCTGATATCCAAAGGTTGTGCCGCGTTCTGTGAGCATGATGTTGGGATTTCCCTCTTCGCGCACTTTTTCCGCAGCGAACTGCATGGATTCCGGGCTAACAAATTGACCTTTTTTTATGTTTACCACTTTTCCCGTTTGAGCTGCTGCTACGAGCAAGGAGGTTTGGCGGCAGAGAAAAGCAGGGATTTGGAGAATATCTACATATTGGGCGGCCAGTGCAGCTTCGGCTTCGGTGTGAATATCTGTGGTAGTGGGCAATTGGAAGCTCTGGCCTATTTTTTGAAGTATAAGGAGTGCTTTTTCGTCTCCGATGCCTGTAAAGGAGTCGCGTTTGCTGCGATTGGCTTTGCGATAGGAACCTTTGAAAATATAAGGGATACGCAGGCGTTGACAAATTTCGTTCACCTGTCCAGCAATGTCCAAAGCCATTTGTTCGCCTTCAATGGCACAAGGCCCGGCAATGAGGAAAAAATTATTCGAGTCGGTATTTTGAAGACGGGGGAGCTTGAGCATTGAATAAGGAGATATTAGGAATGCAGTGTTGTAGGATATTGGATGGGTGAAAATGGTCGCAAAGGTCGTAAGACTTGAAAATATTTGGCGCAAATGGGCAAAACCTTTTCATTGGCGAGAAAAATGTTCCTACATCATACATCATACATCATAGTTCATACATCATAGTTCATACATCCATGAAATCTCATCTCGAAACTTTCTTTCAAACCCTTGAGCACCAGCAACTCACCCAGAACGTCGTTATACCGCCCAAGGCAGAAGCGCATCGCCTGGCCGATGCTTTGTTTTTGTTCCTGTTCCCCATGCTCAGCGAAGAACCTAAGCCTGCCAGGGTACAATATGCCTTGCTTCGGCACGACCTGATGAAATTGCTCTACCCGCTTACACAGGGCGGAAAGGAGTCGGCAGGGATCATTGCCAATGGCTTTTTTGAACAGTTGCCGGAGGTGTATGAAATGTTGCTTGAAGATGCTCAGGCCTTTTTTGATTTTGACCCGGCCGCTACCTGTTTGGAAGAGGTAATTGCCACATACCCAGGATTTTATGCGATTGCCAATTATCGAATTTCCAATCTTTTGCACCGGCTAGGGGCCCCATTGCTTCCGCGTTTTTTTACAGAATACGTGCATGGCAAAACGGGTATTGACATTCACCCTGCTGCTACAATTGGTCGTCCCTTTTTTATTGACCACGGTACAGGGGTGGTCATCGGTGCCACTACTTTGATCGGAAACAATGTAAAGGTCTATCAGGGGGTGACGCTGGGAGCCTTGCAAGTGGATAAGTCCTTAGCCAATGTGAAGCGCCACCCTACCATTGAAGACAATTGTGTGCTGTATGCCAATTGCACCATTCTTGGCGGACGTACAGTAATTGGCCACGACTCTGTGGTGGGAGGCAATTCCTGGCTTACCGAAAGCGTGCCGCCCTATTCAGTGGTATTGCACCAAAGTCAGGTAAAGGTGCGCACCCGGCCATTCGACGAACCGGTCAATTTTGTGATTTAAATGTCTAGAATGGAACACGGATCTCACGGATGAGCCACGGATTCTTTCAAAATACCAGATAAAATCTGTGTCTCATCCGTGAGATCCGTGTTCCATTCTAACGCCCCTTTAAAATCTCCCGGTGCACCGACCAAACCTGCGGCAACAGCATCTCCGTCCCGTCATTCACAATTACGAAGTCAGCCCATTTCAGCTTGTCCAATTCGGGCAATTGACCCCGCATACGAGACCGCACCTGATCTTCCGTAATTCCATCGCGTTCCATAACCCGTTGTATGCGCATATGCTCCGGGGCCGTTACAACAATCAGATAATCAAGGTATTTGTGCCCTCCGCTTTCTACGATCAAAGCGGCTTCCTTGAGGGTATAAGGTGCTCCGAGCTCAGCGTGTTCTTCATGCCAATGAAGGCTTTCTGCCTCCACAGCCGGGTGCACGAGCGCATTCAGCGCTGCAAGTTTTTCCGGGTCTGAAAAGGCGATTTTTGCTACAAACGGCCGGTCGTATTCCCCATTCGGAGTGTAGGCATCATCTCCGAAAATCCGGATGATTCCTGCTCGCAGTTCGGGGTCAAAATTGAGCAGTTTTTTGGCCCAGATGTCCGCATAGAATATCGGAATGCCCAACGCATCATGAAAAATGCGGCACACGGTGCTTTTTCCGCTTCCAATCCCACCTGTGATGCCGACACGCCAGGATTTCGATTTAGTTGACATCTGTTTCAATTTTGTCAGATTTAAATTTACAAAGACTTTATCAAGAATGGTATTTGCCGCAAAGCCGTTTTAAAAAAAGGCCAGGTAGGTGGGGCACTTAGCACACGGAGCACTTCTGTCAATGAAGCATCCTCGTCCAAAAAGCGAAACACAAGCGGCGCAGGCAATTTTTTAAACAACAGACCGAAAAATTCTTTTCCCGAGACCGAGCCCTCGTGCAAAACCCTCAGCATGATGGAATCAAGCGCCCGAAATCCCCGCGTCGATTGCAATACAGCGAGGTTGGGCGAACCAGATTTTTCCCAGTCATCTACAAAAGTACGGAGTTTGCGTTGGGTTCGGAGAAAAGCGTAGCCACTTGAAGCCTTTACAAAGCCGCCCGCCGTCCCTATGTTAAAAACCCGGCCTTCTCCTTTGGGGAAAAGTGGCAAGTCAGTCATAGGAATCACCCCAAATTCTTCTTCCTCGACCTTATAATCATTGATTTTCAAAACTTTCGAAATATAGCCCTCCAACTCGGCGTCATATTCCTCAAGGGGGCAGAGCGTTGGAGAAAACACCGTGAATTCTACCAATGCACGGGTTTCAGTAAAGGGAAGCACATAAACAAACCGGGTTTCGCCGTGCTGCTCCAGGCGGTAATCCATAAAAGTTACGGTCTCGGGATTGAAAGCAGGGGTAGCCGTTTCGATAAGCCAGCCTTTGAAATGTTGGAGCAAGAATGTACTGGTTGAAGGTTGATGCTGGGTGACGGGCGATACCCATTTTGCCCCGTCAACCGAAGTTCCCGCCAGTGCCTCGGTGCCGGTGGGGTAGCTTGCAGAATTAAAAACCCATTCTCCCTGAAAGTCGCCAACATTGGTTTTCACGATGCCATTTTGCGGTTCAATACTCAAAATATTGGCGGTAATTCTTTGAACATTAGCATGTTTTGAGAGTTCTTTTTTTGCCCAATTGTAAAAATCAAGGCCGCGTATCATATGGTACCGATATGGCGCGATATCCAGACTTTTTTCAAAATCAGTTCCGATAAAAAGACATTGCTTCCATACCTTATAACTTACTGGCGGCAATGGTTCATTGTCTTTTGCCCAAAAACACCAGGTACGGTCATTGCGCGATTTATCGTCGCGATCGATCAAAATAATTTTTTTATCCTGAAAAAAGGGCCTTTTAGCACATTCAAGCGCAAGGGTTAGTCCGGAAAGGCCAGAACCGGCCAGGAGGAGCTTGGTCATTGATCATTGGTCATTGTGGTCATTTGGTCATTTGGTGCAAAAGTAACCAATGGCCATCGGAATATTTTAAATTGTGGCTTGGTTATCCTCGTTCTTTGCTGTTTAATGTGAATATTGGATAAAGTAGAATTCGTTTTCATCATGGCCGCATAGCAACGACTTTTGGGTAGCGTCGGCGTTTTTATTTCTGTTAATTTTCGAACTACCAAAATGTCACTGCTACAAGGTTTTGATTTAAGCCAAAAGACCAAGGATATCCAATACTTACGTCAAGTATTCATTTGAATGACCACTGACCCTAATGACCAATGACAATTGTCCCCAACTGTTAAAGCCATACAAGCGTCTATCAATCGATGTATTTTGCAGCCTCCATTCTCCCCTTCGATGGCACCGTTCAAAACTGCTTTTTTAGTATTCAACCTTTTGGTTATCAATTTTTTGAGTGGGCAAACACCACTCTTGCGATCCGTTGATTTCGTTTGTCGCGACTGTCGCCCTGCCGATGCGTTGGTGGCATTAAGCCGACAAACCGGGATAAACATTGTGTTCAGCGACCGTTTTTTTGAACGCTGCAACCCTATTACCATTCAGGCCAAAAGTGAGCCTTTGAAAACCATTCTGGAATCTATCAGTGCATGTGGCAGGGTTTCATTCAAGGATATTGACGGTCAGATCGTTTTTTTTAAAAAAACTACAAAAATTACCTTGAGCGGCTATGTACAGGATGCGGAAACAGGCGAACGCCTGATAGGTGCCAGTGTCCGCGCCAGTTCGGCTGCCGGTGGAAACAGCACTGCGTTTAGCAATGAATTTGGTTTTTTTAGCCTCAAAGTGGAGGAAGGGGAAAATTCTCTTACAGCAAGTTATATTGGCTATCAAATCGAACGGAGCATCATGCAGGCAACCAGCGATAAGATTATCCGGCTACGCTTGAAATCCAATACAGTATTGCCAGAACTGGTCATCCCCAGCCTTACAGAAAAGGAAGTAAAAGAAAAGCGAAGTGGCAGCCCTATCTATTTGAATATGAAGGAAATGCGCTCGTTACCAATGCCGGGAGGCGAGGCAGATCTGCTTCGACACACGGCATTGCAAACAGGGATACAGACAGGTGCTGACGGGCTCGGCGGACTTCATGTTCGGGGCGGCAATGCCGATCAAAATCTTTTTCTGCTGGATGATGTGCCTGTTTATAGTCCCAGCCATGCATTGGGCCTCTTTTCGATTTTCAACCCCAGTACGATCAGCAGTGTGCGGCTTTGGAAGGGCGACTTTCCGGCGCGGTACAGCGGCCGGGCAGCATCAGTACTGGACGTGCGTACCCGAGATGGCAATTCACGGCATTTTGGAGGAGAAGTTTCTACAGGGTTATTCGCCTCTTCTGCAGTAATGGAAGGCCCTTTGAAACGAGATAAAGGTTCCTTCCTTATTGGAGGTCGAACCACTTATTTCGACCCCTGGGTCAAGTTTTTTAATGCGCGCGGCAATTTGCTCACGTTTTCGGGCGATCAGGTGCGATACCACTTTTATGATTCCAACCTAAAATTAAACTACGCCCTCAGCGATCGCGACCGGGTGTTTCTTTCCTTTTATCGGGGCGGGGATTTGTTTAAAAACAAGTTTGAACAAAATTACGACGACCCAAAAGGCTACATAACAGACACCAATGACCTGGCTACAAATTGGGGCAACAGTATTGCCGCTCTTCGATGGAATCATCTGCTCAGAGAAAATCTTTTTACCAATACCACCCTTAGATACAGCCGCTTTTTCTACCAAAGCAGTCTTGGATTCCGCTCTAATATTCTGTATCCAAATGGCAAGCAGTTTGTGTTGGCTAATTATGGCCAGTTGTATCAAACACTTATCAGAGACTGGTCGGGTAAAACAGATTTTACATTTTACATTTCAGATGCCCTCACCCTTCGCTGGGGAGCCGCTTATACAGCACACGATTTTCAACCAGGAGCCTTGTCAGCCAACTTTTTGCAGCCCGGCCAAACACAGGAAAACGTTGACTCCCTTGCCAATATACTGCTCAACAATGAACGCCTGGGCGCCGGTGAAGCCGAAGCCTACTTTGATGCTGAATTTGAATTCTGGAAACATTGGCGACTCGAAGCGGGTACCAACGGGTCTGTTTTTCAAACTAAAAACACTAATTACAGGCTCTTGCAGCCTCGTTTTAGGCTCCGGCGAAATGGCCCACACGGCTGGAACCAATGGGTTGGCTGGCATAGAATGGCACAAAACCTCCACCAGATCGGGTCCTTCAACGTGAGTTTGCCTTTTGAACTTTGGGTACCCAGTACCCGCCGCGTCCCGCCCGAAATCGTTTGGCAAGCGAGCGCAGGCATGGGTTGGCAACACGAAAAATGGGGCTGGCAAGTGGAAGGTTATTTCAAAAAAATGGGGCGGGTGCTCACTTTCATTTCCTCCAATGACGCACTTTTTTCAGGTGGCGCGGTGGACGCAAGTGGTTGGGAAGACCGTATTGCGCTCGGAACCGGAATGAGCCGGGGATTAGAGGTTTTGCTGGAAAAAAACCGGGGTAAATTTACTGGGTCAATTGCCTACACCTTGTCGGAAACCGAACGTTTTTTCCCCGACCTCAATGCCGGGCGTCCCTTCCCCTTCCGTTTTGATCGCAGGCACGATTTAAAAGTCACGCTGCGCCAACAATTGTTCAAATGGCTCGAAGCCAATGTGGTATGGGCTGTTGCTTCGGGCAATCCCATCACTTTGGCCGGAGTGAAATTCCGGCACGAATCTGTAGAAGGGGAAGTGGAGCGCGATGTGTATTTTTACACGGAAGTAAATGGCTATCGGCTGCCTGTTTACCACCGTTTCGATGCCGCGCTCAATGCGCGTTGGAGCGGGCAGAAACTACATCACGGATTTCAAATCGGCGTTTACAATGCCTACAACCGTGCCAATCCGTTTTATC
>JBJXGO010000075.1:0-3402 GCA_046160345.1 Saprospiraceae bacterium | reverse complement strand
GTCCGGTCTGAACGACGGACTATTGATGGGACGAATGGCACTAAAAAGAAGCGGTCGAGTGCTGCCCCATTGTGCCATTCGGAGGCAAAGTCGTTCAAAATCATAGCAAAGCTGTCACCTGCACTATGGGCAAAGCCAAAATTGGGAGAGTTAACATGGTCGTAAAGGATGCCATGTCCACCGAGCTCGTGCAGTACGACCCGCCAATCCGCTGCAATACCCATTGGGTTAACAATATCAGTTGAATCAGCCAATGCGTAGCAGGCATGGTCAATACCATCACCATCACCGATGCAGTGAGCATTGACGATATTTCCCAAGCCACGGTGGTCTATTTCGACCGGGAAGGAAGTGCCATCGAAATAAGTCGCTAGCGGAAAACCAAGGCTTTCCACCAACCGGAAAAACCGGTCGTTGTGATAGTAAGCGTTGACTGCTGCAAATGCATTGGTCCGGACATTATAATCGAAATCACTGCCAGCTGGGCGTGTTGGAGGGTTCAAAGGAGAAGGGCTTTCGATATCAGTGACGACAACCAAACTGCCCCTTAACGACTGCGTTCCGGCAACGGGCGGGTCGAGGTTGGGCAGCACAACGTCAGTTCGGTGGGGATTCAACACGGCATTACCCTGGTTTGGGGTGTTGCCCGTGTCGCCTGTGCTGGTAATTGGGTCGTAGTAAAATACTAGACCATTTACTCCCGAACTCAAGGAACGTAGGTAGAGTATAGTATTCGTCTTGACCTCAACCAGCATGCGCCAGTTCATGTGGCTGCCTTGGTACGGCAGACGGACAATGAGCTCGGAAACAACATACCAGTTTCCATCTTGAATAGATTTAGGTACAGGGCATAAAAGCAGTGTGGGCGGTGCACTGCTCAAATCGTGCGTCAGGCCTGGTTCATGTTCGCCAGCCTTTTGGTCTGGAAAATCAGTTGTTCGTTTTGCGGCATCATAGCAATAAACAAAGAAGCGCCCACGAATCAGCTTGGGGGCTGTTTTTCGGGCAGATAGTTCTTTTGGCGTTTGGATTGCCTTGTCAAGCATGTCGGAGAGCAGTTTCGAGTCTGGGCTGTTACTTGACTTGGATTGCTTGGCCTTGGGTTCCAGCTTCTTGCCATCGAACTTCTCGCCAGTCGCAAAAAGTTTTAGGTAACGGTCTATGTCTTCAACCGTTGGCAACTTTGCATCAATACCTCCTTTGCCGGTATTGACCATTGAAACAATGCGTACAGGGTCATGTTTGACAGTAACGGTCATGCCCCCCCCCCAGACAGGTGTATTCAGATAAGTCTGGTAGTAGGCGTAGGTTGTTGTGTCAAAGAAAGACTTCTGCTCGCTCAAGCGATACTCAACTTCCTTCTTTTCAGGGTTGAGGAACGTTAAGGGGTGGTTTAGGCTCCGAAGTGACTCAGGTGCAATTTTCAGATTTTCGGCGATTTGATGTAAATACGCTTCAGCAGCAGCTCCGCCTTTGAAGTGTTTTATTTCGTGTAATTTGTCGTGGTATTTGATACCACGAACTTGGCCAGCATCGTCAACGGTGACGCTGGCCTTGAGGTTTGCATCATAGATTCTTTTCATTGTTATTGATTTTTTTGTTTTTATTTCTATTGCGAAGAACTACGGGTTACCTGTTTACCCGCCAATATAAAATGCCCCCTGAACACTCGCACAAGCGCGCGAAGCATTCAGGGGGCACAGACCGTTTAAGCATTTGGAGGAGTGGCATTTTGGTCGCGATTTGGTTTAGTAGGAGCAAATATAGGTGGATGATATTATTTTTCCAACATTTTTACAAAGTTTATTTTGCGTTTATTCTATTTTTAAAAGTTATACAACGGTAATTTGATTTTTTTTCAGGATATTATAGTGTTATAAGTATAAATTTTCATACTTTTTGAAATCGGGTGCCCCAATAATTCCTGGATATAGTGAAGGCCATTCCTTTTGCTAATAGCTGCGTTGCAAATGAATGGCGCGGGGTACGGTTAGTATGCCCTTGAGCCATAAATAGCGGGATCCCCAATTGAATTATCAACTCTGATGATCACCCCTTTCCATTCCAGGTTGGTTGGCTATGGCATTTGCTTCGACAAACGAGCGGACTTTGCCCCAATCAGGCAACAAACCCATTTTGTACATGGGCGACCGTCCGTTCCCAAACGGCTTCATTTGGCTCAATAATCGGATATTTTTTTGGATAATTGTTCAATTGGCAGAATTCCTGCCCGTCCTGCCGCGCATAGTCCAAGATGACGCTTGCCACGTCGCGGCCAAACTGAACCGATTTTTTACGAAGTGCCTCACTTGCGTTCAAAAGGCATTGGCAAAGTTCCCTTCGGGGAAAGGTTCGGGGCTTTTCGCCCCCAAAAAGAAAATAAGCGGAAGTAAAAACAGTTTTTTCATCAGGGGAAGGGAGGATTTGAAAGTTTCAAAATCAAGGTGTCTCGGCACCATACTCCATTTTCAAGAGCTTGGTCGGGCACCTTCTGCCGAAGGTCAGGACGTACAAATGGTCATATTCATTCCCCGGTATCGCTGGCGGTGCAGGGATAGCGAACAGGCCAATGGTCGCCGTGACGGATTCTGTGGGGCCGCTGTGTCCAACCACAAGCACCGTTTTGCCGCTGTGCTGCGCGCGAATTTCGTCCTCCAATGCCTGCAAGTTGGTGGCATCATAAGGCTGTACAACGAGGCCGAGTTGCGTGGCCAAGGGATTGACCGTTGCCATGGTTCGCACCGTATTGGTCGAGTAAATGACTTGGACGTTTGCTTCGTCCAGAATCCGCCTCAATTCCAAGGTTCTCGGCGGGCCTTTTACGGGGTCCAATGCATCTGCCGCTCCGTCGCGGTCGGCATGGCGCACGAGGATGATGGTCGTTAGGGGCGAGCTCAGGTAGCAGCAAAAGTACCAACAGCAAAGGCTGACGACAAGCAAAACAGGTATGACAAGCCTGCTGACTGGAATGAAAAACTTGCGGTCAATATTTTTGAAGATGCTCATAATTGGTTAATTTTAGTGGATTTCGTAGCAGATGTCGCCAACTGTTTGAAGACTCTAGTGACATTTTTTAATGCCTCGTAAATTATGTCCGCCCCGTCCTGTCTCGAAAGAACAGCACTTGAAGTACATGAAAGCGTATTTTGAAAATTTGCTGTTGCAAATATAGGCAATTGTATCTAATCTCAAAATTATATCAGGTTTTTTTTGAATTATCCCGGATTTTTCTGCACAATTGCCGAGGCAAGCTGCGGCCTCATAGACATCAGAAGGCAGGAGCCGGGATTCGTCAAAAGTAGCACCTGACCTAGTATTATTTTCCCCTTGGTTATTGCACAAAACGTTTGAATGTGCGACGTTTAGGAAGCATTTTCGTACATCCTTTGTTCGCTGCTTTTT
>JBJXGO010000074.1:0-40217 GCA_046160345.1 Saprospiraceae bacterium | reverse complement strand
AGCGATTCGGATGGTAGAGAAAGTCTCTTTTTGGCGATCAAACAAGTTCAAGCCCGCATCGGTGCCGACCCAGAAATTATGTTTTGAATCTTCAAAAATTACATTGATCCGGTTATTGCTAAGGCTGTTGGTATCCCCCGGGCTATGTTCGTAGTGGATGATCTGCCCCTTTTCCCGGTCCAGCTTGTTCAGTCCCGTGCCACTGGCACTGATCCAAAGAGTACCCTGCGCGTCTTCATAGATATTACTGATCGCATTGCCACTCAGGCTATTGGGCCTGTTTTCATCGTGGCGGTAATGCGTGAATTTCCCATGCTCCACCTCAAAATATTTAAGCCCGTCGCCGGATGTGCCGATCCACAAACCTCCCTGTTTATCTTCCAACAGACTCTGTACTGAACTGATTGCCGTGGAATCAATGGGATCGTACTGGTAGTTCTTGAAACTATAGCCGTCGAAGCGGCTCAGGCCGTAGGAAGTGCCTACCCAGATAAAACCTTTGCTGTCCTGGGTGATGACATTTACATACCTGCCGGGGAGGCCCTGGTCGGTGCTGAGGTGTTCGAAACGGGGCTTGGTTGGGGCTTGGCCGTGAAGGGGAAGTGCCGTTAGCAAGGCGAGCAGCACACTGCTGAGTATTTTTCTCGCAGATGTTACGCAGATGTGATACGCAGATTTTACGCAGAATTTATCTGTGTGACATCTGTGTATCACATCTGCGTAACATCTGCGAGAAATATGCGCAATATGCATTTGGCCAATGATTGCACCATTCATGAAGTCAAAAGTACAATACCAACATGGATTGAAGCATTTTTGGGCTTCAAAACATACGAAATACAATGAGCACCTATACCTTAAAACAACGCACTGATTTCATTTTGCAATTGCTGGGAGATGGCAAATGGAAAGAACATTTTTTGGAATTTGATTATCTTACGGTCACATACCCGCCCGGCAAGCCTTCTTTGGAGAGTACAATCTGCCATAACTGCAAGGCCCGGGCTTCAAAGGGGCCGATAAAAGAAAGCAGGTAATACTTCCACATCCGGTAAAACCGTTCGTCGTAATCTGCTTTCAGGACGTCCCACTTTGCGTCAAAATTGCGGAACCAGGCCATCGTGGTTTTGGCGTAATATGGCCCGAAATTGTGCCAGTCTTCCATTACAAACAAACCCTCGAAGGCGGTGGCAATTTGTTTGATGGAAGGGAGCATCGAGTTTGGGAAAATGTACTTCATGACCCAGGGGTTCCCATGCATCTCGGAGGTGTTGGAGCCGATGGTATGCAAGAGGAACAAGCCATTGTCTTCCAGACAGCGGTTTACCACCTCCATGATCTTCCGGTAATTTTTATATCCCACGTGTTCGATCATCCCGCAAATGAGCACTTTGGTGAATTTTTCATCCAGGTCCCTATAATCTTTTTTGAGAATTGTGACCGGTAATCCGGCGCAGAATTCCCGGGCATACTTGATCTGCTCGTCGGAAATGCTGATGCCCGTTACCTGACAACCATAATGACTGGCTGCATATTTCGCAAACCCGCCCCATCCGCAACCGATGTCCAATACACGGTCTTTTTCTGAAAGCTGCAATTTCTGGCAGATGAGTTCCAGTTTTTGCACCTGGGCCGTGTTGAGGTCATCGGTGCCCTTGAAATAGCCGCAAGTGTACTGATTATAAGGATCCAGAAAGGACATGTACAAATCGTTGCCCAGGTCATAATGTTCCCTGGCTACTTTTTGAGCACGGATTCTGTTCTGCATATTCAAGGCCTTCGATTGAAAATAAAGGAACAGGTTGCTCAGCTTGTTCTCTCCCTGCTTATGCACCTTGGATTGGAAGATTTTGTAGAAAAACTGGTCGAGCCGTTCCACATCCCACCATCCGTCCATATAAGCTTCGCCGAGGCCTATCGAGCCCTCTGCTACAACCCGCCGGTAGAGGCTCTCGTTATGCACTTGAATATCGTAACTTGCATCCCCATTAATGGTGATACCGGCTTTGGTCAATAGGGCTTGGACGGCGTTTTTTGCTGTGTCTGTTTTCATTATTTTTGTTTAAATGAATACCAATAGCAGTTAGAGCCTACAAAAATATTGTTTCTTCGTAAATATATTACAATTAAGATGTCTAACCCACTCCATCTTAAAGTTAAAGGACTTTTTCTTCCCCTCCGTATAACATTCAGCCAGGCCTCTTCTGTAAGAAAAGAAGGCGAAAGCATTTGGTGTGAAGCCTGGCGAGCTGAAGTTTACGGCTTGGGCGAGGGTTGCCCCAGGACTTACGTTACCGGGGAGGATGTTGAAAGTTCATTACACTGGCTTTCTGAGAAGCTTCCCATACTTGAAGCGGCCTGCACTTCATTGGAGCGGCTAGAATCCTGGATATCAGCTAATCGTGCGGAGCTGGACAGGCATCCTGCCGCGTTTTGCGCCATCGAAACAGCCTTGCTCGACCTTTTTGCAAAAGAAAAAAATGGTAGTGTTGAAAAACTCCTCGGCCTTGGAGGGCCTCAGGGCATATATACTTACACAGGAGTGTTGGGAGACAGCAATGAAGAAAAATTCATTGCACTGGCACAACGATATGTTGCAGCAGGCATAAATAATTTTAAGGTAAAGGTGAATGGCGACCTTAACAGGGATCGGAAAAAACTGGATATCCTTGAACAGATTTGTAATGAGAAAGGTATTTCTAACATACGCATCCGTTTGGATGCGAACAACCTATGGGCAGAAAATACAGATGCAGCAATCGAATTCCTTTCCAACCTAGGGCCTCCGATCTTTGCGATTGAAGAACCCATTGAACCCAAAAATTACAAAGAATTAAGCAGGATCAGCAATGCTTTGGATATTTCCGTCATCCTGGATGAAAGTCTTTGCAGCCTTGCTGATCTGGAAAAATTAGATAAAGTAAGCGGCCGTTTTATTGCAAACTTAAAAGTGTCCCGGTTGGGAGGAGTGATACGCTGTCTTGAAATGATAAAAGCGCTAAAAAAAAGAGGCTATCCCATCATAGTGGGCGCGCATGTTGGAGAAACCTCCGTCCTGACCAGAGCCGGAATGTGCCTAGCTAATGCAGTTGGTGAAAACCTCATGGCTCAGGAGGGGGGATTCGGTCTATTAATTTTCGAAAAAGAACCTGTTGCTCCAAGCCTGATGTTTGGTGGTTTTGGAAGGATCGATCTTGCCCAGCCCTACCAGATCAAGACCGCCGATAAGGTAATTGAAGTGCCCGTGGAGCATTGGGATAGCGGTTGGGGATTAAAACTTATTTGAAGCAACAGCACTTAGCAGGATTTTACCTCGGTTTCCACACTACCTCTTCCACGCCTAAGGACTGAGCCAAATACCGCGCCAGCATAAAGAAATAATCAGAGAGCCTGTTGAGATATTGTAAAGCCAAATCCTCTACAGGCTCCCCTGATTGTACGAGGGCTACCGTCAGGCGCTCGGCGCGACGGCAAACAGTGCGGCACACATGGCATAGAGACACCGTTGTATGGCCACCAGGAAGAATAAAATGCTTCAAAGCAGGCAATTGCGCATCCATGGCATCCATTTCGTGTTCCAAAAGTTCAATGTCGGCAGGCGAAAGATCTGGAGTGGGAGGGTGTTTGGCAGGATCAGAGGCAAGATGGGCGCCTAATGTGAATAGCCGGTGCTGCGTCTGGGCCAAAATCTCTCTTACCTGTTGGTTTTCAAGCGAATCCCGAAGAAGTCCAATAAAAGAGTTTAGCTCATCCACAGTGCCATAGGCATCTACGCGCAGGTTGCTTTTAGGCACCCTCCTTCCACCAAAAAGGGCTGTTTCCCCTTTGTCACCAGTTTTGGTGTAAATTCGGAAACTCATTGTTTGCCCTTTGGACTACCAGATTCTTCTGTGTCGGTAGTGGTATTGGCAGTTGGTTTCTTAGGAGGAGCCTTTGCGGTCAGATCTCCTCCGTTAAGGCAAGAACTGCATACTACTTTTTCGCCATTGAGCGCTTTCCAGGTAAGTGGTGCCCATTCCTGGAGTGGTTTGCGCAGTTCTTCCTTTTTGGTACGGCCTATTGCCAATTGAAAGCGCTCAAGCAACACAGTTCTGAGTTTGGGTTTTAAAATATAAATGACAGCCCCCATTTTTTCATCGCCGGCAAAGGGTATGAGTTCTATACAAGTGGTAGCATGTTGCAGTGACTCTACACCGTCAACTGTGCCGCTGAACTCGAAAAGGTCTTTAAGTGCCTTCTGGTCCCCTTTTTTTGCGAGTTCGATATTAGCCATGTATTTAAACGAAGCCCACTCGGCAGTTTTGAGGACATCGCTGAAAATTTCAACGTCTGCCTTCTTGCCCGCCTGGGCTTGAAGCATAAAAGGAAAAATGAAAACTAATAGAGTGATTACACGCAGAATACTTTTCATGGGAAAAAGATTTAAGTTGAAAAAATAAGGCCAAAGGTACTACAGTCTGTATCGCAATTGGCGGTAAAGAATGGTTAAACAATACCAAACAAAGGGTGTAATAGTTAGCGCAAACAGAATGCCAGAAACTTCTTCTTTGAAAATCGGTTTTTGTTGTGCTGGCATTGCCTACTTTTGCGCCGCTTTTGCACTAAGGAACAAGTTATTATTCACACGTTCCTAAACACTTAACAATTACCACACAATCCATGGGACGCGCGTTTGAATTCCGCAAAGAAAGAAAATTTAAGCGATGGGCCGGTATGGCCAAAACTTTCACCCGTATCGGGAGAGAAATTGCGCTTGCAGTAAAAACAGGAGGGCCAAATCCTGAGTACAACTCCCGCCTCCGTGGCGCTATCCAGAATGCCAAAACGGCCAATATGCCCAAGGCAAACGTAGAAAGTGCCATAAAAAAGGCCTCCGGCAAAGAAGCTGAAAACTTTCAGGAATTGATTTATGAGGGGAAAGGCCCCGGCGGGGTAGCCATCATGGTTGAAACAGCCACCGATAACCCTACCCGCACCGTTGCCAATGTGCGGATGTATTTCGATCGGTGTGGCGGAGCACTGGGTACTTCAGGAAGTGTTGCATTTCTTTTTGACCGAAAAGGAGTTTTTAAAGCAAAGGCTGAAGGCCACGAATGGGACGATCTTGAACTCGAACTAATTGATGCCGGTTTGGAAGAACTCAAGCGGGAAGAAGACGAAATTGTGCTCTTTTGTGGCTTTACAGACTTCGGTACGCTTCAAAAAGCACTTGAAGACCGCAATATTGAAACCATTAGCGCTGGCTTGGAATACATCCCCAATACTACCAAAAAATTGGAGGATGCCGAGGTAGAAGCGGTTGTAAAACTCTTAGACCGCCTCGAAGACGACGATGATGTGCTGAATGTATATCACACGATGGACATGTCGGAGTAGAAGCCATTTTTGAGATGGCTTCTAGTCAAATTCTTCCGAGTACTTTTTTAGCCCTGCTCCTGAATCCTGCAGAACCGTTTTCAAGATGATCCTCCAGGAGCAATCGCAATTCGCTCGTCAGGGCTGGTTCCCGTTTGCAAATTTTTTCCAAAATAGTATTTTGAATCGCCCGGAGTCCTTACCGACCCAACGAACGATGCGCATGGTCTGTGCCTTGCTGTGTTCTGCAAGTAACACGGATTCGAGCCATTCGCGTGTGTTAGCCGTCGTCATCACTGTCAACCGGTGGTGCGTCAGAAATATAGGTTTCTTGCATCATAGGGGTGGTTAATTCAAAATCAGGGTCCCACTGCCACAGCCCTTGTTCGAATTCCCGGGTCATAAGGGCAATGTTGTCCAGATGATATTTGCGCTGCAACCTGGGGAACTTATACCGGGACCAAAGTGAATCTTCATCAAATTGAACCTGTGTGGCAATGCTTTCCCGGAGTGCAAATAGGTAGGCCTGCGCCTCCGTCCGGCGATATAGCCAATCGTTGATATTTAGGGCTGGATCTCCATGACCGGGCACCAGGCGGGTAAACCAGTTGCGGTCGTGTATGCGGGGAAGTTTTTCCAGGGTCTGTTCGTAGTCCACGCTGCTATGGTAAATAAATGGAAACTCACAGTTGCACAAATAATCGCCTGCAATACAAAGTCCAAGTTGCCAAACAATGACCATCATACTGTCTGCGGTATGGCCAGGGGTGAGGTAAAACGACATTTTTGTATTTCCATATCGATATTGTACCCCATCTCGGAACACTAAAAAATCTCCTTTCGGGTAAACGATAGGGTAGGGCCGCTTGATGTAATACTGCTCGTCGAATTCAAGGCATTTTTCCACGCAAATTTCCTGGTCCGGATTTTCAGCCATCGCTTTTGACATAAAAACCTTGTCAGCTTTGAAGGCTCCATAGCCAATTATGTGGTCAAAATCGGAGTGCGTGAAGAACAACAACACATGCCGCTTGCCTTTAATGCTTTCTACATATTGACGAATTGTTTCAACCTCATCGGGCAACCAGGCGGGGTCGAATACCAGCACCACGTCGTCCGTACAAACCACGGTAGAGTTGGTTTGAAAAAGAGCGCTTTGAAAAATCGTGACCTGGGGGTCGCGATAGATGATTCGGTTCATAGTTCAGGTCTTTTGATATGCCTTAGCCTCTGGGTTCAGGGCAAATGTAATCACTGTAGGGAATTTGGCAGGCAGGATGGACCTTTGGAGATAAAAAAAGATGAGCCACTGCATTTAAGCGGCGGCTCATCCAAATAAAAAATTATGTGTTTAAAACCTATTGCACTGCTAAATTAAAGGTCGCTTGCTTGCCGTTGGCCTGGATGTTTAATTGGTACAAACCTTTAGGCAAGTCCAGATTTTCAAACGGGACCCGGACAACTCCTTGTTTTACCGATGTTTCCTTTACCGCAATTTTTCGTCCAGCTGCGTCAAAAAGTACAAGTTGGACATTGCTTGTAATGCGGCTGTCTAACTCCACTGCGAAATCGCCTGCAGTCGGATTGGGCAAAATTTGAATCCCGATATTTTCGGTCAGGTCATTGACAGCAGTTACGCCCACGTTTGAGGTTTTTACATGGGTACGGCACGCATTGGTTGCAGAAAGCTTGACTAAATAAGTGCCAGGGGCAGCATAGGTGTGCATCGGACTTGCCACCGTGCTTGTCATGCCATCACCAAAGTCCCAGAGGTAAGATACTGAGTTGGTACTTGTATTGGTGAAAGTGGCTGTGAGCAAGTTCTGGACGGTCGTAAAGTTTGCAACAGCGAGTTGCCGAACATTTACCACTTTAAGCATGGTGTCTGACCCAAAGTTGTTGGATACGATCAGGCGCACATTTTTGTTGCCACCGGTTGGGTAAGTGACAGTGTGCGGGCCTATGCCTGTTGCAGCGTTTGGGATGGCCGCGGCTCCAAAATTCCAGGTATAAGAAGCCCCGAACGTTGAAGGGGTGGCTTGATAAATAACGGTGTCCAGGCGACAGATGGTATCGGCTACCATAAATTCCGCCAAAGGGGGCTCAAAAGTGTTTATTCCGATATTGTCAAGGTAAAGGCTGTTGCCGTATCCGTTAACTGCTACAAATCGAACAATGATCTTTTGGCCTTCAAAGGCACTGAGGTCTACAGATTCTCCGCGCCAATCTTGTCCGCTTCCAGCATAGTAATAGGAAATTTGATTTGGCACTGTAGCCAGATCCGGGTCACTTTTTTCCCAAACTGTGATGGGCGCTTCCCCTAATTTGCAATCAGCATAAACCTCCACACGTAATGCGTCCGTAAAGGTGGCATCATATCTTGCATGGGCCAACTGAAAGGTAAGCAAGGGTGAGCTCAAGCCATTCAGATCAACAGGAATCATGTACAAATAATCTTCCTGGCCTTCTTCATTAGGTCCGTATTGAAAAAAATTAAGGTGTAAAGACCTTCCGAATATATCATCTGGCCCAACAATGGAAAAAGGAAGGTCGTCGCTGGTTTGCCAACCGATCAGCCCGTCTGGATTTAGCGAAGCCCACCCAGCTGGAAGTGCAGGGGAAGCTTCGAAATCTTCTGTGAAAAACTGGTTAGCTCCACCAGAAATTACGGTAAATTCCTGACTGAGTGTGTCGTTGAAATCAACCAGATCGTCAGGAAAAACGACCCAGGCTTTTAAGGTGATAATTCCATTGAAATCAATGGTCAAGGGAGTCTGGAAGGTAAATTCAAGGCTGCTATCAGCCGGGATATCAGGTAATAGTTCAGCTATCGGAGTATTGTTGTCCACCTGGTAATAAGCTGTAGCGCCTGTGGAGGGATTTAACCCCTCATTGTTCACCCGGATAGTTATTGAAACCTCAGAGATTCCACAGGTTACAATGGCATTGCCCGATGGCGAGACCAATTCCCGGACGCCCAAATCATAGTTTTGTGGGCAAGCGAGCAATCCGCCAGGCCAATGGATGGCCAATGCTCTTCTGCCGGCTATTCCGCTTGGGTGGCTACTGCGTACTGAAAGCCACTGCTCGGCTGCACCGTTTTGTATTGGCATGGCCACAGAGTTGGAATCAGACGTGCCTTTTAGTTCCATGTACTTATTGCCCAACAAATAACCGTCATAAGAAAGGGTGTCGTTCACTTCAGACCATCCGAGTGTGATAGAATCCGGGCACACCTTTATAACCTGCAAGTCTTGAGGAATTTGAACGATGCTGGATGCAAAATCAGAGGTGTCCCGTTTGCCTGCCCGAATTACCAAAATTTTCACATTACCACTCACGGTGTTAGGTACTGTCCAGTCGTACATCCGTTTGTCGCCCGTAACCGTACCAATTGCAGAGAAATTTTCGCCGCCATTGGTGCTGTAGCGCAAGGTGAAATTGCCCGTATTGCCATAGGCATCCCAATGAATACGCTCTACTTCGCCGGGTACAAAACCTTCACTGCCAGTTGGATAGGTGATTTTTATTTCATCTCTTACAAACTCCCACACGATATAATAATGTTGTGGGCCTAGGGGCACTGCCGTTCCGTTTATACGAATGGTATAAGTGCCAGCGACTGGATTGTCTATTTGAACCTGCTCCACGTTGTTCAAAGAATCCCGACCTTTTCCAGCAGGTGTGTTCAAGATGGTAGGGTTAGGGGTAGGGTCTAGTTTCCAGGGCAAACTTTTTACACCGCTCCCATTTTCCACGGTCAGGTCCAAATCGTTGAGCAATGCCATGGCAGCACTTTCAGATGCCGGCGGCTCTGCCCAATAAAGCATGATTTTGGCTTCTTTGACCCCGGCTGGTATTTGAATTGTATGGGTCAAATCTCCACTTTGATCGATACTCCCTTCAAGCCATTGGTTTTGTTCCAACACATTGAGCGCGCGCCAGGCATTGATATGGCCCCAGCCAAATCTAAAATCTGGGCCTATGTTACCTAGATCGTTGGCAGTATTAAGCATGGTGGCCTTAATAAGCGCCGAGGGCACATCAGTGACTCCTTTGATGGTTCGGTAGGCATGGGTAAGTTGGGCCATACAGCCCATAATACCTGGCGCGGCGGCCGAAGTGCCACCGAAAACCTGATAGCCATTGTTTGGGTCGAGAGATTCCTGGTCTTGGCCATTGGCGGCAATGTCGGGTTTCAATCGGCCATCATAAGCCGGGCCTCGACTTGAACTTGTCACTAACGAGGCATCTGCAAATAGATTGGCAGTGGCAATAGCATTTTTTGACATTTTATGGCCACCTGTGATATTGCCCCACTGGTTCCCAGCACCATAACCGCAATCGTTACCGTTGGAATTGCCTCCTGAGAAAATGTGCATCAAGGTCGGATTATCAAAAAGTTGTTCATCTACTGTTTGCGTAGCAAGGGTATAGCCCGCATTGCAGCCATCTGAATAGGAGGAATTAGTCAGCGTGACTCCTTCGTCAAAGTGAAGCGGAAGCGTAAGGTCCTGAAAATCATTGACATAATCCACTGAATACAGGTCAGCACCTGCGGCCATGCCTTTTTTGGTGGGGTCCAGGTTTCCAGCGCCTCCTACAATGCCTACCACGCCGTCGCCATGCGTACCACTGGCAGGAGCTCCCAATGCATAATTATAGAGGCGACCCTGGATATCGATATGCGGGCCAAGTTGTCCATCGTCCCGCACAAGCGCAGCTACCCCGGCGCCATCGTATTTTTTGCCCATTGGCGCGTCACTTGCTACCAGATTCGAGCGATGGAGGGACCGACCGCGGGTATCCTCCTTCTGCCCGGGAGCTGGCACCAGCTCCAGGTATTGAACAAATGGTTTGGCGGCTACTTCAGCAACATGGTCTTTATGGATTCGGACCTGGACGAACCCGTTTTGGGTACCTTCTTTTAGTACATCCATTCCATTAATGCGGCAGAGCGCGGCACCTTCAGCAATTCGCAGGAACGGATAAAGCTGAAGATTTACATCAATGAAATCTCCATGTACAGCCCAGGCGCCATAAGGTAATTCCCGCAAGCTTTTGGCCATTTTCCATGCCGGATTTACGGGCATTATGCTTCGCGGGGCAAAGGATTCAATTTTTTGAAAATCAAAACCCTGTGGCAACATTACAAGATATGCCCCAAGCTGAACATAACCAATGATTCGCGCTCCAGTGGCTTCAAATGATTCCCGCTGCTGGGCGTTCATTATTTTTTCCAACTGAATATAGCGGGTGTAAACTCCGTTAACCAATTCCTCCGCAGAAACAGGAGGCATTTGTCGGTGATTGGCAAAGTTTTCCGGGAAATACTCCGTGCCATGTGCAAATCGGACGGGATATTTATTTTGAGAAAAGGCTGACATGCAAACTGCAAGCAACAGCAATAGCGTGGTAAAAAGTTTTTTCATGTAGGAGCGGAAAGTTTGTGAATTAAGTGTTTATCAATAATTGCTGGACTTCTAGGTGCAATTTAGATCGAAATAGAGACGCGAATTTAGCTGATAATATTTTTGCAAACCGGTACTATTGGCAACCAGCATTTGGCGAAGAACCAAATGTAGGGGCTTCTTTCAAATTTTTTTAGTGCAAGCCCTTGCAATTTTGGAGATACCGACTATTTTTGTAAAACGATTCGGCTTCAGTCCCTCTGGAAATGAATGCTTGTCTCGGATAAAAAACCTATTTTTTCACCTGTGTTCTCTTCCAAATCTTTCTGAAGAAAGCATAAAGAGAACTCAAAACCTTCCTTCACTTTTGCCATGAGACACTGGGAAAAGACCAACAAAAAAGAACCCCGCCGGGACGATGAGCGGGACTTGCGTCAACAAGAACAAGACCACAAAAAGAAAAAGCTTAAACCCGTAGAAAGAACAAAATACAAGGCTAAAAGCTACTACGAACAAGAAGAGGAAGAATAGTATTCTGATTTTTCCTTTTAAAAAAGCTATCCTCGGCATGCAGGATGGCTTTTTTTGTTTGGCGCTTCTATTTTTTTATCCAAAGCGCCGGGTTAAGCCGTTCTTTTTGCTGCCACAACTCAAAATGCAGTTCAGAAGTGCCTGTTATGTTGTTGGTGCTTACCTGACCTATGTTTTGCCGGGCTTTCAGTTCGTCGCCCTTTGAAAGGCTGGATGATGCCAGATTGGTATAAACGGTATAGAAATCGCCGTGCTGTACAATTACAGTGTAATCGTGGCCTGGCACAAATTGAACACCTGCAACCTTGCCATCGGCGATACAGCGTACCATTGCGCCATCTTCGGTACGTATGTCCACGCCGTTGTTCGTGATTTCGATGTTTTTTAAGGTGGGGTGTTTTTGTTTCCCGAAACCTCTGGAGATAAAACCGCTTTCAACCGGCCAGGGCAAGCGGCCTTTGTTTTTTCTAAAGTTAAAGGATATATTGTCTTCCTCAACTCGCGGCTTTGATTCCGGTGTGCCAGGCTTTGCCTTTTCTGGTTTCGACGGTGTTGAAAGAGGGACTTTTTCTGCTGTTTCTGAAGTGGGGGTTGCTGGTTTGGGTATGCTCCGCGCTTCTTCCACACGCTTTCTAACCTCCTCCTGGATCACCCGTTCAATGGCACTGTTGAGGGCTTCGTGAGCTGCTTGTTTTTTCTCCAAATCGGTTTTTAATCGGGTTTCGTCCTTGCTTAAATCTTTCAAGATCGAGTTTTTCACACTTAGCTCGGTGGTCAAAGTTGATTTTTGCCCTTGAATAGATATCAGCAGGTTTTCCTTTTCCAGGCGCGTTTCATCCAGTATGATGGATTTTTTTAACAACATCTCCTGGGTAAGGCGGATGGCTTCTGCCTGTTCGCGTCGTTTTTGATCGTATTTGCGCAAAAACAACCATCGGCGGACAGCCTGGTTGAGGCTTTCGGCAGAAAAAAGATAAAGGATCGGATTGCTTAAAGTCTTGCGTCTGAATGCATTGCGAATGGTTCGACCATAATCTTCGCGCATTTTCATGACATCATTGCTGAGTGAAGCTATCACCGCCTGATTGCGAAGAATTCCGTCCTCAGCGGCTAGAATTTCATCTTGAAGATTTTGAATAAGTGCCTCCCGACTTTCTATTTGGCTTTGCAGTGCGAGAAATCGGTCGTAAGTAGCCTCCTTTGTTTTGGCGGTTTTTTTGATCATCCGTTCGGTGGACTGGATGTCCCGCAGGATTTTTTTGCGCTTATCCTCCAGGTCTTTTTTGGATTGGGATAGGGCTGAAGCCGGGAATAAAAGTATTAAAAGGAGTAGAATTCCCAATGAGGCAACAAGGCTGCGAGCCCCATAACCCCGGTCCGAATCAGCTGGGAGTTTTGTGAAAAATACGCCGGACGCGGCACTAGTCCACACGGGTGTAATGTTTTGGAATCTCAAAGCGAAAACTTTTGGGTGTATTGAATTCGACATTGCTGAGTTCTATGGAAAGTCGAATCTGACCAGTTTCGGGACTGTATGCTTCCACTGTGCGAAGATATGGAAACCAGCCAGCCAACTCGGTTTTTTTATAATTTTCAAACTGAACTGACAGGGTGCGAGAATCGCGAGGCTGTAAAAAGATCTCATGTCGGAGCCAAAAAGCCTCTTCTTCCAGGCGATAATCACTGGCGAAGCGCCCATTAGACCCAGATAGCCGATGCAATCCGTCCTTTATGTCAGATTCCAGTGAAATGTCGGGAAAAAACCAGGCGGAAGCGACCAAAAGGCTCTGTACCAGATCAAATCCGGCTGGCAAACTATATTGCCTCTGCAAAGACTCTTGTCCTCGGGCCGAATAGGTCTTGTCCAATCTATTGAGCACAAATACCGAATCGCGCGTCACAAGGGCTCGGGCTGCTTCCAGGCCAAATTTCTTGATATTCAACCACATAATGCTGTCTCGTATCCAGATGATATTGGCCGTTGCTCCGATGGATTGTCCATTTCCTTCCACATAGACTTTGGCCTGGGAGTTCATGAAATTCAGGTTTGGATGCTCATGGCTGTGAAGCTTTTTCTTTAAAAACGCAGGTGTCCGGGTTTCGGTAGCCGGGCGCGTTTCTCCGAAATGGGGGGTCTTGCGACATCCTGTTTCCTTTGCTGAAAGTAAAAACAGGACAGCAGCAAAAAAGATGGCGTGTATCCATTTCGCTCCTGATACGGGGTTCATGATATTGGGCATGTGATTTTTCATTCAGGATCTTCCAGATTAAAGAGTACAGCCTGCAGCTCGCTCATGGCGTGACGGTCTCCCGCCTGGCGGCTGAATTCGATGCCTTGTTTATAGGTTAATATTGCATTTTGAAAATCTTCCTGCCGCTCGTAAAGTTTGCCAAGGTGGTAATAGGTACCAATATAGCTGGGGTCAGAATCTTTTAAACGAAGGTAAAAGTTGAGTGATTGTGCGTCGTCCCCTATGTTTTCGAATTCTTTAGCAAGGGCAAAAAGCACAAATGAATCCTGCGGAGAGGTTTCAAGCAATTTGCTCAGATAGTTTAAGCGATTTGTCATCTTTTCAAAATTTCCTGATACAAAGACTGCGGATTCTATAAGTTTCTTTTTCTGCTTCCTACCTTTGCGCCGCCACAAAAGTAGCGGCTATTTTTACAATGAAATTATTAGTCTGTATCTCTCATACACCTGACACTACTTCGAAAATCTCTTTCAATGCTGATGGCAAGGAGTTCAACACTGCTGGTGTGCAGTTCATTATGAACCCTTACGACGAATGGTATGCCCTTGTACGCGCTTGCGAGCTTCGCGAAGCGCAGGGAGGTACTGTCATTGCTCTTAACGTTGGCCCGGTGTCCATTGAAAATACGATTCGCAAAGCCCTTGCCATTGGTGCAGATGAAGCGGTGCGTGTTGACAGCAATCCACTGGGAGCTGGTTTTGTGGCAAAACAAATTGCCGAATTCGCTCGTGATAATGGTTTTGATATCATATTCTTTGGCAAAGAAACTATAGACCACAATGGTTCGGAAGTTGGTGCCATGGTTGCAGAACACTTAAATCTTCCGTATGTTTCATACGCATCGAAACTTGATGTCAACGGCAATACTGCAACACTTGAACGCGACATTGAGGGTGGGGTAGAGGTTTTGGAAGTGGATATGCCTTTTGTACTGAGCGCTGCCAAAGGTATGGCGGCACAACGGATACCCAATATGCGAGGTATCATGGACGCAAGTAAAAAACCTTTTAAAAATATTCCAGCAGTTGCTTTTGAAGATGCGGTCAAAACTGTTCAATTCAGGCTGCCTCCTCCCAAAGCAGGTGTAAAAATGGTGAAACCCGATCAGATGGATGAACTGGTGCGGCTGTTGCACGAAGAAGCAAAAGTAATTTAAAATGTTACCCCATTGAACCCCTTGAACCTATTGACCACATTCATCACATTGACCACATTATAAACTATGGTTTTGGTTTTTGCGGAGTCCACACGTGGACAGTTAAAAAAAGCGGCTTTTGAGGCTGTTACTTATGGAAGCAAGGTTGCTGAATTGCTCGGCACGAACTGCGCTGCACTTACGCTCGGTACTGTAAAGGATGCTGGCGAGCTTGGACGGTATGGCGCCAGCCGAGTGCTCAGCCTCAGCGATTCTGCTTTTGACCAGTTTGACAGTCAGTCATTTACGGCAGCAATTGCCGAGGTGGCGAAAAATAATAATGCATCGGTTGTGGTGCTGAGCCATTCTTCTACCGGAAAATCGGTGGCAGGGCGTTTGTCGGTCCGAATGAACGCGGGGCTCGTGTCAGGTGTGAGCGGCTTGCCGAAAGTAGCGGGGGCAGCCCTTCGCGTAGAAAAATCGGTGTTTTCTGGTAAAGCGATCGCCGAGTATGATATTTCAGGCCCTGTCAAGCTGATTTCCCTCACGGGCAACGCAGTAAAGCCAGAGTCTAAAGGCAGTCCGGTTGGCGTGGAACCCCTGACGATTTCCATACCGAAAGGGCGCATTCGGGTTAAATCAGTAAAAACCCAGGAAGGTATTGTGCCTTTACCGGAGGCAGAGATAGTCGTGTCGGCAGGACGTGGCATGAAAGGGCCTGAAAACTGGGCTATGGTGGAAGAAATGGCTACAATACTGGGAGCCACAACTGCCTGCTCTCGCCCAGTTGCAGATGCAAATTGGCGGCCACACCATGAGCATGTAGGACAAACGGGTATTGCAATCCGGCCCAATTTGTATATTGCCATTGGAATCAGCGGAGCCATCCAGCATTTGGCGGGCGTAAACAACTCTAAGGTGATCGTGGTTATTAACAAGGACAGTGAGGCTCCTTTTTTTAAGGCAGCGGATTATGGCGTGGTGGGGGATTTATTTGAAGTAGTACCACAATTGAATGAGGCGTTTAAAAAGTTTAAAGCAGGGTAATTCAATATAATATGAGACGCATCGAACTCGAAATAGTAGCCCTTTCTCACAGCATGACCCAATCACACAATTATGCGGTGGTTTTGGGTGAGCGCCGTGGAAAACGCCGCCTGCCAATCGTCATCGGAAGTTTTGAGGCACAAGCGATCGCAGTTGCTTTAGAGCGAATGGTGCCCAACCGCCCCTTAACGCACGATCTTTTCAAAAACGCCTTCGACGCCTTCGAAATTCAACTTAAAGAGGTAATTATCAGCAATTTGCTCGATGGCATTTTTTATGCCCGGCTGGTTTGCATGAAAAATGGAGAGCTCTTCGAGATCGATTCAAGAACCTCCGACGCCATTGCCATGGCAGTGCGTTTTGAATGCCCTATTTTCACCTACGATTTTATCCTGGAAGCCGCAGGGGTTATCCTGGAAGATCAGGAGGGTGGAGGATTTTCACCAGTACCCGCTTCTTCTAATCTGGATGAAAACGCCATTGAGACCTGGCCCATGGATGCATTGCGAGGGCGCCTTCAAGAAGCGCTTGATAGCGAAGAATACGAAATGGCCGCAAAGGTCCGCGACGAATTGAAGCGTCGTGAAACCAAGGGCTAAGGAAGCGTGTTCAGAATGAATTTAGGTGTGCCACACTTTAATAAACACGCTCGACTAAAGAGGTTTAAGCGGTTCCATGCATCTGTTCCTAGTGCTCCTCCCCACACCCAATTGGCTGACCAGGTGGCAATTCAACACCAATAGCGGGTTTAAATCCATCAGGTTTTTCTCGAAAACGCCGCATTTGATCCAAGAGATAAAACAAATTTGCTTGCTCATCTTTATCAGCGCTTGCAACATATCTTTTGGCTAGTTCTGTTTCAAGGCTGTTTATTTCTAATAGAATATTGCCTTTAACGCTCGCCGTCGTTCCTTCAGATACCGCCACCGTGAGCAAGCGGTTGATATAAAGTTGTTGAACGCTGCGTTGAATCGCTGCTTCCATTGGCGTTGATGCCTTTACTGCTGCAAAAAGGTTTTCCCGCAATCGGTGAAGCATGGTCTCTAGTGTAAATGTTCGAAGGGTTCCACGGGCTTGCTGCTCATAAAGCCTGTTGAGCCGTTCAGGCAACAACACCATGTTCAAAGTCAATCCGGCACTGCCAGCCGCAGCAGCCAAGGGGTCGAAAAAACCACCCGTATTACTTTTGAACAATTCACGATCTCGTTCAAAACCAATAGGTTGTGGAGGAATTGAATTGATTATTGATGCTGGTAAAGCCAGAAAATCTGCTTGCAGCGTTTCCAACAACGCATCGAAAGCACGCTGTTGCTCAGCTTCTGCTACAGGCGCATTGCTGAGCTGCGAATCGCCACGCACGGTATAGGAATATTGTACGCCGCCGATGGATTTGGATACTGCTTCGACCTGGTAACGATGGGCAAGGAAGAGTGGTACCAGCACCCTTTCCAAGTCGGCCATTACCCGACCATGAGGGATGCTTTTTTCACCAAATCGCCTCAATGCATTTGCACGGACTGCGATCAAACGTTTCAGTTCATCCGTGGCGTTTTTTCCATTGTCCCAAAGGTGGGCGCTGGGGTGAGCGCTATTCGACGGGCGGGCGCCTTCGTCAGAGATATGGTCAAGGCCAAGCCGCGTGTTTTCCATTAAAATTTTTTCAAGTTCGGCATTTTCATCCAGGTTTGGAGCAAAATCTTGATAGCCATACAGAATAGAGCGTTTGTCCCATGCTCCTATCTTGTCGTCATAGGCTTTTGAAAAATCAAGATCTCCGGATTCTGTCAGCATGATGTAGGGATGCGGGTAATCCATGACTGAAGCGCGACTATTGACGCTTGCAGCGAAATTGTGCGCCAATCCGAGTGTGTGCCCGATCTCATGCGCTGAAAGTTGGCGCAAACGCGCCAGGGCCATCTGTTCGGAGACCGGGTCTGTAGTTTGCGATCCGTCGAATGGCGAGCGCAAGCCTTGTGCGATAAGATAATCCTGGCGCACACGAAGCGAACCCAATGAAACGTGCCCCTTGATGATCTCGCCCGTACGTAGGTCGCTGACCGTATTGCCATAACTCCATCCACGCGTGGATCGGTGTACCCATTGAACGAGGTTAAAGCGCACATCCATGGGGTCGGCATCGGCAGGCAACTCCTTGACTATAAATGCGTTGCGATAGCCGACAGATTCAAATGCCTGATTCCACCATCGGGCCCCATCGAACAAAGCAGATTTGATCGGTTCAGGTGCACCTGGATCAATGTAATATACAATTGGCTCCACGGGATCGCTGATAGCAGCCCCTGGTTCTTTCTTTTCCAATCGGTGCCGTACGATATAGCGCTGGGTAATTGGCTCGCCGATGGGCACGGAATAATCCTTCCAGGAAGTTTCAAAAAAGCCGCTTCGTGGATCAAATCGCCGAGGCTTGTATCCATTGTCGGGCAATTCTATGAAAGAATGGTGCTGACGGACCGTCACCGCCGATGGGGTAGGGGTAACAGAGCGGATATATTCGCCGGAAGGCTTGCCAGTGAAGGTTAGAGTAGATTCCCACTCAGTATTTTTTGGGAAATTTTTACTGCGTTCCAAATAAACGGCTGAACGGCTTGGGTCAACGGTGTAAGTCCCTTGATTGCTGCGCGTCAGCGCACCGCTTACATCATGGGCATCCTGCATTAAAAACGGGGTAAAATCTACCAAAAAACGTTCATTTTCTCTTGCTGCTACTGAAAACCCCCAGAGTACGGATTGGGCAAAGGCCTCTTCCACAGACTTTCGCTCCAGCACATTGGAGCTGCTGGCGCGATAAGCCAGATTGGGCTGAATGAGCAGGATTTTATTGCCGCTTCGAACAAATTTCACTACCCGCGAATCACCAATTTGTCCCCGATCAAGACCAATATCGTTGGAACCGACACCTGCTGGCAAAGAATTGACATACAGGAATTCCGTATCGAAACGGTTGATTTCCAGCCAAATTTTGCCTGTTTTCTCATCCCACCAAAATGGAAAGTAGCCAGGATAAGCCTTGGTGTTACGGATAATAGTTGAGATGGAGTCGTTTGCCGGGGGGGCTGCCTTGGGTACAACGAGGGGTGGAGAGGTTTTTTGGGAACAGGCAGCAGTTAGCAAGAGCAGGAAGAGGATTGCGCGCATATTCAAGAATTGACTGGTTAAGAAATTGCATTGTAGGAATATCAGGGGCTTAGAAAAGGGCAATATACTAGCGTTTAAAGGTTATCTTTTATCCGCTTGTTTTTGCAAAAGGGTATGTTACAATTGTTTGCGCGCCTTCAATGCGCAGCCAATAAAACCCCGCTGCCAGAAATGGTACCTCCCACTCCAAATGTATATCCTTGCCATTGCACTTTTGACTGCACATGCTTCTGCCCCAGGCATCCAGTATTTCCAATTGAAGTTCTTGTGGGTTTTTAAGATGGAGTTCAAGCACCAGTTTTTCGCCAACGGGGTTTGGAAAGATACTGGAATGCATCAACGAAGGCAGTCCACTCAGGCTACTGACTTCTTCTACGATTGCGCAATAAGATTCAGAACAACCCAGGCAATCACTTACCGTAACGCAATACATGCCAGCATCCAGATCCTGGATTTCAGCGGTGGTTTCACCTGTATTCCACTCAAAATGATAAGGAGGGCAGCCTCCTTGAGGAGTAATAGAAACGGATCCGTTGGATTGTCCGGCGTTAGACATGGTAACCACTGGGTCAAGGATCCATGTAGTTGGATTGTTCAGGAAGGAAACTGTGACGCCATTGCTCAAGTTATAGTACGTCCCGCTCGCGCTTGTTCGCAGTTCCACGCTGCGCACCATGTAAGAAATCAGCCCAGAATCTGGACAAGCGTCGAAATACGTCGTATCAGTCACCGAAACCTGGTTGAGGAGCAAATAGGCAGTGTCAGCCGCTGTTTTTTTGTAAATAAAGTACCCCAAAGCATTGGCCGGGTCTTGCCAGGCCAATTGCACATGGATTCCAGCTTGGCTGGCACTCAGGTTTTCAACAGGTGGAAGCACGTGCATACGTATGGTTGGGTCTCCCAAAAGTGCGTTATGGACGTAAAGGCCCCAAAACTTAGGCGTATAAAGGCCGGCATTGCTCATCGTGATTTGAGCGGCATATCCGATATGCTCACCCAGGGCCATGTGGTGGAATACCCAATTTGGCCGGTTGGCCCAGGTAGTTGCAAGGCAAGTTCTGGAAGCAATGGCAGCGCGCATGAAATTATTGGGATAGTCCCAGTCGCCAAAATAGGATCCGAACAACAGTGTGAATATCGTTTGCAGGGAATCCGTAGTAAAATTGGTGGTGCTGGAGATATCTGAAGCGCTTTCCGGACCTCCACCGCCGCAGCCATAAGACCACAAGTACGATTGGTTGCTCATGGTTTGTCGGTATGGCAAGTCTTTGACTTTGGCATAACCAAACATGGCGGAAAAGTTTTTCCAGCCAGTTTGTCCAAGTGCCTCCACATCTGCAGGGAAATTATTGTCCACCAGGGCTCGTTCCACCATGGGCATTTTTCCGGTTCGCCAAGCATGATCTTTATGGAGGTATCGGCGCAATAACTGTTCCTCGGATTCGGGAAATTTGCTCATATTCGCAAAATCCACGCGTCCAAGCTGCAATTTCAGGGGCGCGGGAAAGACAATGTTGTCGAATTTTCCGTCGCCCGGAACATTGTCGTGTCTAGTGCCGGGGGAATTAATATTGACCGTCTGATCGGTCCAAACGCCTTCCAATTCAGCATAATAGCCGTCGCTGGGCCATGCTCCCCGGTGGTCGTTATGATGACCATCGGGGGCCATTTCTCCAGAATAAGGCACTGGCACACGACCAAACAGGAATACGGATTGTTGCTTGTCTGGATTGGTTTCTGACCAGGATTTTATGTAGGATTTTACGGTCGGAACAGGATCGTTTCTATCTATATAAAGTATCTGGACCAGCCAGCCATCTCCCTCAATATCTATCAACAGCCGGGATATCTCTGTCGCAAGGGTATATTTGAACGTGCTGTCAACAACCACCAAGCATGCGCCCCGATGATGCGTGGGGGGCACTTTTATACCGGAATAAACATACCCGGCCCCAAAATTCGGCATACCGTTTCCATAGGGAAAGGCAGGCAGGCTTTTAATTACCTGATATTCATAGCCAATACCGATAGATACGGAGGTGTCGACCCAGGAAGTGGTTCCCGGCCCGAGTGCAACCAGGCTATCTCCCCACACGGTATCTTCTTTGGCTTTGCGCCAGATTGTATATCCGCCATTAGCTGTATCAAGAACCCAGTTCATTGTCACTTTGGGCGGATTTTCTTGAACGCTTGCTTCGAGGATTACCGATTGCCTGGCATCAAATATGTTCTGGGCATAGGAGAACAGGGGCAAAAGGCACAAAAACACTGAGAGGGGGGCGACTTTTTTCATTCGCAAATCTAAGAAGTTTATCACAGTTGTCTTTCAATCTCGCTGCCGCTTTGATTAAACAGTGTACCTTCGCCCCCGATTTTTCAAACCCATTTTATTCATGTTCATCATCAATATTTACCTCCGTTTTGCCCTGATTCTGGGCGGTATTCTGGGCGGCATCGCTTTGTGGAACGCTTACGGATTTTGGTACGGCTTTCCATTCTTGTTGGTCGGGATCCTTTTGCTGATAGGCTACCTGATGCTTGGCACAATTCTTTCCACCAACCAACTTTTATCCAAACAACAACTAGCGCAAGCTGAGGCCAGGTTAAAACTCACCTTCTTCCCAAGGATCCTTCTCATGGGCTACAAGGGCGTTTATTACATGACTCAAGGCGCCCTACACATGCAAAAGCGCGATTTTAACACCGCTGAAACCTGGATCAAGAAATCACTTGATTCGGGCCTGCCTTCTGACAATGAACGCGGGGCGGCCATGCTCCAACTGGTGATGATCGCTGCCGGAAAAAACAACATTAAAGCAGCACAGAACCATTTTTCAGAATTGAAAAAGCTCCATGTGACTGAGAGTATCTTGAAAGAACAGATTAAAGAGGTCGAAAAACAACTCAAACAGGCCGGACAGGCCATGAGTCCCAGCATGATGGCCCAGATGGGCGGCAAAGGGTTCCGGCCAGGTGGGAAACGTCGGCAGCCGCCTATGCGCTAGGTTTTTGATTTACGATATGTACTCCTCTCTACGCGACGCCGTGCGCGACCTTGAGCGCCATGGAATGCTTTTACGAATCAAGGAAGAAGTCGATCCGGATTTAGAAATTGCCGAGATCCACCGACAAGTCTTTGATCAACAAGGGCCAGCCATTCTTTTTGAACGGGTGAAGGGAAGCCCATTTCAGGCCGTGAGCAATATTTACGGCACTTTTGAACGCACAGCGTTTTTGTTCCGCCACACCCTCGAACGGGTGAAGCGTGTGATCGAACTGAAAAAAGATCCGGCCAGTTTCCTGAAAAAGCCCAGCCGTTACCTCGGTGCGCCATTCACCGCTTTATCGGCTTTGCCCATGAAAAACTGGTTCGGCTCCCCGGTGACCTGGGGTGAGACGAGCATAGATAAACTTCCACAGATCAAGAGTTGGCCCATGGACGGCGGGGCATTTGTCACCATGCCGCAGGTGTACACCGAAGATCCCGACAAACCAGGGCCCATGGGGGGGAATTTAGGGATGTACCGCATACAACTCTCTGGTAATGAATACATTCAGAATGAAGAGATCGGGCTTCATTATCAACTCCACCGGGGCATCGGGGTGCACCATACCAAGTACAACCAACTGGAAAAACCATTCCTGTGCAGCATTTTTGTGGGCGGTCCGCCTAGTCACGCTTTTTCGGCTATCATGCCGCTGCCGGAAGGATTGAGCGAACTGACTTTTGCCGGTATGTTGGCCGGGCGGAGGTTCCGATATGCCTACCGCGAAAGACATTTTCTGAGCGGCGACGCAGATTTTGTCATTACAGGCGAAATTTTGAAAAACGCAAAAAAGCCAGAAGGCCCGTTTGGCGACCACCTTGGCTATTATTCGCTCACACACGATTTTCCGGTAATGAAAGTCCACAAAGTGTGGCACCGAAAAGACCCGCTCTGGCACTTTAGCGTGGTAGGCCGACCACCCATGGAGGACAGCAGTTTTGGCTGGCTGATCCACGAACTCGTCGCGCCCCTTGCGTCGCAGGAGTTCCCGGGATTGAAGGAGATACATGCCGTGGATGCCTCGGGGGTTCACCCATTGTTGCTCGCTATCGGTCACGAGCGGTACATGCCCTTCCGCGAGCGCGTGCCCGAGGAGATTCTGACCATTGCCAACCGGATCATTGGTTCCGGCCAGACCTCGCTTGCCAAGTTCCTGTTCATTGCTGCCAGCGACGACGACCCGAATCTGGACACCCACGACATAGCCCATTTTTTCCAGCACTTTCTGGAGCGCGTGGATTTTACCCGTGACCTGCATTTTCAAACCAAAACCACCATTGACACCCTGGATTACTCTGGTACCGGCTGGAATGCAGGCTCAAAGCTCATCGCGGCCTGCCGGGGCGATCGTCGGAGAACGCTGAAAGCCGAATTGCCCGACAATTTCTCGCTCCCACCCGGTTTTGACGAACCGAATTTCTGTTATCCGGGTATTTTGGCTGTTCGGGCACCAAAATTTGAGGTCGAAAAAACCGCCCGCGACCAAGTGACCGAACTCTGCCAATGGCTGGAAAGATTTGATTTGCAACACGTTCCACTCATACTCCTGGTGGACGACAGCCGGTTCACGTCCGCTACACTCAATAACTTCGTCTGGGTAGCCTTTACCCGAGCCAACCCAAGCCACGATGTACACGGCGTTCGTTCGTTTACGGAGCATAAACACTGGGGCTGCCAGGGGCCGCTCGTGTTGGATGCGCGAAAAAAGCCCCATCACGCGCCTGAGTTGGTGGTGGATACGGACGTTCAGATAAAGGCCCAAAAGTTACTGGAACGTTATCGTTTCTAAATCAGCCAACCTTACTTCATGGAAAAGCAGTCTTTGGGTTGAACTAAACATTTTAGAACATGAAAAAAATACTTTTTGTAGCCCTGGCCTTTAACATGCTGTTCTCCTTCGCCTGCTCCAAGCGCGACAATCAAGTTTTGGTGCGTTTTCAAAACTCCACCAATGCTGATATTAAAGAAGCCCGAATGGAGTTTGACAGCATGAACACAACGAACCTCGGGTTAATACCGGCAGATGCGACTACCGGCTATTTTGTGTTTGATTATTTTGAAGCAGGCTCTTACTTTGGAGGGGATCACCTTATTCCCATGGGACGTTTGAATGGTGAGATCAATGGAGAAGACCTTGCTGCATGGTCCTTGAACTGGTGCGGTACCGGAATGGAGTATAAACAGCTGGAGCCGGGGAAATACACCATTGAAATCGTCAAGGCCGGGAGCGATTCGCCCTGGGCTTATCAGATAATGTTTGTTGAATAAAGTTCCTCTGTTAAAGTTGCGGAGCATACTGCTGGGCATTTTTATTTCTCGCAGATGTTACGCAGATACCTCGCACAGATGTTACGCCGATAAAATCTGTGTGACATCTGTGCGAGGTATCTGCGTAACATCTGCGAGAAATTATCCAGTAGTGTGGTTACGGAGAACTTTTTTCGGAAAATTTTAAATCCGATTTGGAAATCAAAATAGAACGGACCTATCTTTGCCCCGCTTTTGAAAGAAGGTCCGTTCGTCTAGGGGTTAGGACACGTCCCTTTCACGGATGAAACACGGGTTCGATTCCCGTACGGACTACAAAGCATTTTGCATAAGCCCTTGTAAGTGAATCGCTTACGAGGGTTTTTTGTTTGTCATATTCACTTTTGGCACACGATCTAATTTGAATCATTGGCCCTTTTGCCAATATCCCGATTTATAGCAGAAAGTAGCTTTTCGTATTTACTTTTCACACCTGGTTCAACATCATCGGTATATATAGCCCTCAATATTGCTGATCTGCCATATATTAATTTTTCTGATGAATTTTTAGCGATTTTTGCCTCTTGCCACTCCAAAAAGGCTTCCGTATGCAAGAATTCAGGGAATTTTTCATAGCGATCATCAATATTTGCTAAATCTTTTAGAGGTTCTAAGTAATCTTTTCGGGCTTGTGTAAGTGCATCAGCATTGCCAGTCACTCTAAATTTACATGTCAACAAATAGCAGAGACTGTTCAACAGGTTACTCTTGATGCGCTGACGGATCAAATCCATTGGCACAATGCTAAGTTCAGTATTGTTCTCATAATATTTCAGTGCCTTGTCAGCATCTATGATACATTTTTCGAGTAGATCTGATTGCGATGCAGAAACTTGCAATTCTTTTAACTCAAAATCAATATGTTCACACAACATACAATACCGCGTTAAGAAGCGGCCATGATAAAAACGGGCATCTTTCGGTGATATCCGATTACTTTTTTCTTTATTATTAATTATTTTTTCAGCAAAATCAAAGGACTTATCATAATAATTAGGACCTGCACGTCTAGCAGCCCATATCGCGAGGTAGGTAAATTCGTCTAGCAACGGATCATCATCTCCAGATTTGTTTTCTTGTTGCTTAATAATATTGTCAATCCATTCAAATGCAATCAAATCATTACTAATGTGCTCGCCCACATTGGGTTTAGGCAAAATAAGCAATATATATGCTTTAACCAATTTTTCTTCTAACTCATAAGTAGGTTGTTGATTTAGCTTATGTATTTCAGATCTTAGAAGTTCAAGGGGATTTTGGTCTTCCGGACTGATACGGTCCAATATATACGAGGATATTTTATGCAGGATATTTTCATAAAGGTTGTTTTTTACCCAGAAAACAGTTGGCAAGTGTTGATATCGACCTTCAATGAGATCCAAACCTTTGGATTTGTTGAAGCCCATCGTGCTAAGGTTATCTAATCCCGTGATATAAGCCAGATTGAATCTATTTTCATAAGAAATTAGTTTGATTTCTTCGTCTGATACAGATAAGTCTCCAAGCAAATCATCCATTTCTGCAATAGTGCGCTCGGCTATTTGCCTTAATTGATGGCCCTCAAAAATATTCCCCCAACCTTTATATTCTTTTAAATAATCTTCATAATGCCTGAAAAGGTTAGCATTTTCAAATTCATTCCTTAGTTTTACATACCGGGCAAAAACATCTTTATGCTGAAACATAACATATTCATCCAAGCTAAACTTTTTTAAGTCTGTTTTAAGTTCTTTGACCAAATCCTTGATGGCAAGTATTTTTTGTATGATTTCTTTGCTGTTCCGTTGCTTATGATAGCATAAAACCTGAGCAAAAACTTGTCTTTTCCGGCGATATAATGGCGCATCAAACCCTTGTCCTCCCATTGTGATCGGTGTATAGGATTTGTCTTTGCGAAGTGAATCCAGTACCTCAATGGAGGATTGAGCGTCAGTAAGGTATAAGAAAACCACTTTTTTACTGTCTGGTCTATTTTGGTTGTTCATTACAAACATATTGGAAGCAATCAACCGCCCTATCACCATGGCATCACGTTTTTTGCTGGCCCGGTTAGAGTAAGAGCTTTTTCTAAGCGCTGCTCTAATTTTTTTGACGATTGACTCATAACTGATGGCCTCATTAGTTTGTTCAGACGAAATTGCATCTAATAAAAATTGGAAATCTTCCAATTGCTCTTCTTTATAGACAATATGGTTTTTCAAGATATCAAATAGTTTGGTCAATCCATCCTTAATGACCAACATATTCGCCATAAAGTCAGAAAAATAACTTTTGTGAAATTGAGAAAGCTGTTCCTCCTTATCCTCACTTATAACCCGGTCAATCTCTTTTCGCTCCCTCGAGTCCTTCTTAAAAAAGAATTTATCGAATGCTTCGTTGGCATTTGAAAAGGGGATTGCATGATTTTTTGCCTGTAATGTGCTGTAACCAATTAAACCTCTGGTTTCTTCCAAATACTCGCTCAATAAAATGGAATGAATTGGCCCATTGTCAGACTCCATAGTTCCAGGGTAGAGGAGGTGATTTTGAAAAAAGAAATTCCATAATGCATTTTGTTCATCAGAGATATACATTTTGGATTTTTTGGCCAGGATTTCATTCTTTTCGTCTTCGTTTAGCCCAAAAGGAAAACAAAAGTCCCTGATCTCTGCCGGATCAACAAAGTAATAAAAGGTCCATCCCAATTCTTTCAATTCAATCTCCCTGATTAAGCTTTCCAGCTCTCTTTCTTCCAGTTGAAAAAGCAGATGTTCTAGTTCGTATGTTTTGCTAATTGCCATGGCTTAGTCTGCGAATAAATCGGCAAAAATTTATGCCCGTTGTAGCAAGTTTTTGTCAAAAGAGCCTATGATCCAGTCTGTTTCTGATTTCGGTAACAACCCAGTTTTGCGCTTTTGAGGAGGATCTATAGAATGTTTTAAATTAGGAAGATTCATAGGCTTTCCCTGACTTGATTCGGTAGGGGCAATGTCCGAATCGGATGCCCATGAGGTAATGATAGAATTAAGGTCTGGCGAAAGAAAAAATTGGTGTATTTCCTCCAGATTAGCGGAAATGGAGATGCTTTCATTATTTAACCAATAATTTCCCTGGTAATAAAATGGAGCCGTGTTATAACCCTCTGGAATTGATGGTGCACCGATTGCTGATTTTTTTCCAATTTCCCATTCCATTACAGGAATTGGGATTATGTCTAAAAAATCAGGCCAATTTTTAGTTGGCGGCACCAAAAATTTTGACTCCAAATACATCCAACTGGCCTTTGCATAGCGGTTAGTGTTCAACAAATAACTTTGGTCGTCTTCTGTTTCATACATCCAATGATGGAGTTCGACAAGCACAGTTTGGTAAGCAGGATTGTTTTTCAACTCCAAGTGCGATTTTATAAGCCATTTGTACAAACTGTTAAAAAACTCGCTTCTGTAAAGGATTGCGTTGGTTTGAAATTGGCCTGAAATAGCACTCAGGCAAGCAACTGTGTTTTCTTCTGACAACCGACTATCAAACAAATTGAGCATTGAGTCAACAAGTCGGAAAAAATGGTGATATTTATCCCCAGCATATTTACCATGTTCGCTTGCAAATTCAAGTGTCTGTGCCAATAAAGAAGGGTCGATGATTTGTTCTCGGTTAAGTTCATGAATCTGGGTTAACAACTCTTGCAGAATGTTATCTATTTCAGATTTCGAAAACTTTTGAACAGCCAAGGTTTGCACAACGGCTGAATAGAGTGAGTAATCTTTGCCCGTAGCCTTTAAATTTCGAATCTGCCGGGTATGGAAAAAATTTAAGAGAATTGGTTTAAAAACGGGCGCCTTTGTCCAACTTGCCACATGGAGCAATGCGTCAATGTGGTCTGCATAGATTGGAGAGGCTGTATAATTGTTTTCCAAAAGACTGTTGGCTGCCTTTGTCATCTTATCCATTTTGATATGGCTTCTCCTCAGGAAATCAATCAAAACGGTCATTTTTTCTGAGGGACTCCGATGTGGCTCAAAAGGAAATTCTGGCCGTGCGTAACCAAAGCTGAGCAAATCATCCAACCAGTCGGACCATTCGGTTGTTGTCAGTTGATCAAAAACATTTGATAAAGAGGATCGTTCTTCCATGGCTTTCTTATTTTAGGGACGAGAATAGAATAGGATGTTTATTGTCAATCTCAAAACGGCGCAGACCTTCCTGTATAATCAGATCGCTTTGGTCATCATATTCGATGCGTTTGTTCAATTTGCCAAGGTACTCGATTTCTATTGTAAATTCCTTGGCTTGGGGTTCTTCAAAAGATAGGAACACACGCTCTTTAAAAGCATGATTAGTGTCGCCATTTGCCGGAAAGGTCAATCCCCAGCCTTCGATGGGCGGATGTGAAAGATAAAACGGGTTTGCACGGAGTTTCCAGGCGTTGCAGGTTAGGATGCATGGTTGAAAAGTGGGTTGCCAAAATTCATGATTAAAGTGCAATAATACAAATTCAGTTCCATTTTCAAGTAAATTTGTGTCTAGGCCTAGCGCATTTGCCAAGTAAGCTGGCTTATCTAAATGTACGTCTGCACGTTCCAACTCTTTTAAAGTTGTAACAAAATTAACCCCCACAACTTCTCCTGATTTTGGCGGCTTGCCAAAACTTGTGCGCTTTACGGTCAATTTTTTATGCTGCAACAATCTTGCTCGTTTGATCGACCTAGATTTTTCGTTGGTCATTGATCGGCTATCATTCGGGGCTGGTGAGGCGTAATAGTCTAAATAAATATAAATATCTACAAGTTTGGCTATTTTCTCTTTTAAAACAGAGATAGTTTTAGGTTTGAACTGCCCTGATGATGACTTTTCATCTATGACATTTCCGAAAATATAAATCAGGGTTTCTTCCGGCTGCTTGACTGTTTTTAGTGCCGGCAAATTATCTTTTCGAGCAGCTATTTCAGCTATGATATCACCAATTAGGTTTGGGGGTGTCAGATTATGTTTAATTTCTATAGCCATACAAACCAATAAACGGTTCCCCTCGCGGAAGCCCGGCAAAGCAAGATTTTTGAGAAAATCATCAAAAACTTTTTCCAATTCTCTGGTATTTGGAGAGATTAGAAGTGGCAATACGTATTCCCGGATGGCAGTAAGATCAGGCGAAGGCATTAGTTTATTTGCGTAATTAAAAGGCAATTGCAAATATGCGAACAAATTTTTGAATATATGTTAGAATTTTATAAGTTACTGTACACTTAGTTTGTAGTTCATTAAAAGAGAAGAAGTTGTTAGGTCTAAACTAGGATTGAAATTGCAAAACGAATGTACCATAACTGCCGAACTCCCTTCTGTAGGCGAAGTTAAAGCCTGTTTTCCGGATCATCATACCTGTGTGCTCAAAGTGCTTCTATTGCTGGCGCACTATATAAAGCGTTGCTCGTCAGATGAAGATGAAACAAATGAAATCCTGTTGTATGGTGGTCTAGATGCCTAGAAAGAATCACTTAATGTCTTGATCGATCACTCCATCCCGGATCTTCTTAGCCAAAGAGAGCCTTCCACCAATTCAATGTTCGCTACATCAACCAGCTCCACGATATTGAAACCCAAAAGATTGCCGCCAACACGGTTCGTCTAGGGGTTAGGACACGTCCCTTTCACGGATGAAACACGGGTTCGATTCCCGTACGGACTACAAAGCATTTTGCATAAGCCCTTGTAAGTGAATTACTTACGAGGGCTTTTGTTTGTTTAGACCTGCGTTCGATGGTAAACTGAAAGAACTGGTTGGCCAAATGTGTCATTGCATTATCATTTTTTGCAATCACCATGAGTCTCGTCGTGTCCTTGTCAATGTGGTAGTCAAGGTGTGCCACACTTTTCTGAACACTCCCCCAAAGGCCTGTTGATTACCAGTAGGTCCTCATCCTGCACTTGGATTCAAAACTGCCGCCCTTGATAAGAAGACCATGGGAATTCACCATGGCAAGCACCACAACGCCTATGTGAGCATTTTGAACGACGCTGTGAAAGGAACCGACTACGCAGATTATGAACTGGAAGACACCATCGCCAGGATTGGGACTTCCGATGTGGTAAAAGATCCGGAACAATGCAGTTGGATACTGGAACCGCAGGTTTTTCTGACAAAACATAGCACCCGCTGCCCGCCCCAACTACATATCCTGAAACACCCGTATATAATCAACAATCAAATGCTTTGGGAATACGGTGCTGGCATCCGGGTAGCCGGGCCAGTTGCCGCCCACGGCCAGGTTGATGATAAAAAAGAATTTCTCCCGGAATTCACTTCGGTCCGCAAGGGTAATATCCAGCGAATAGTATTGCTGGTCATCGAGGAGCCAGCGGATTTCCTGCTCATTCCAAATGATGGAATACACATGGAATTCATTTTGAAGGGAGCCAGAAGCAGCTATTTTTTGGCCTCCGATATAGGCATGTTGCCCGCTGGCATTCGACCAGTGCGCCGTTCCGTGCAGGGTATTGGGCTCATGGCCTACGATTTCCATAATATCTATTTCGCCACAGGAGGGCCAGCCAACCGTGGAGATATTACTGCCCAGCATCCACAAGGCCGGCCAAATGCCTTGCCCGCTTGGCAGGGCTGCGCGAATATCCACCCGGCCGAACTTAAAATCGAATTTCCCGCGCGTGATGATGCGGGAGGACGTGTAGGCAGCGCCGTTATAATTTTCCTTTCGGGCTTCTATCACAAGATTGCCCTGATAAATGGAAGTGTTTTCCTGGCGGTAAAACTGGGATTCATTGTTGCCCCATCCGCTATTCCCGGTGCCGAACTCGTAGGTCCAGTTGCTGGTATTCAGCGCGCTGGCATCAAACTCCTCCTCCCAGATGAGGTTCATGCTGGGATATGTTTTAGGCGTACTGTAACCTGTTGGCGGGATGATGATGTTCACCGGCGCCTGATCGTCATTGAGCAGGGCGACCGTCGTTGTTGCTGTTCCGAGTTGGGCGCCATCTGCGCTTTCAATGCGAACAGTGAAGACTTCATCCTGCTCAAAGTCGGCATCGCCGAGCAGTTGTATTTTAAATTCCTGGATCGTTGTACCCGAGGGAAATACCACGGGCATCTGGCTGACTGGACGGTAATCCGTATCCGCTTTGGCGCTGCTGTCTGCGGTGCTGATATACGCCGTAACGATTTTGTCGGAAGCACCAGAAAGGCGCAGACGCACATAAACCGGCGCTTCAGTATTACCCTCTGCCACGGAGATACCTTCAATACTAAGGGTGGGAGGTGTTGGAGCAGGCTGCTCCCCGGTATTTTTGCTACAGCTCAGCAGTAGCAGCGCGAAACCTAAATTAAGCATCATTTTCATAGTTGCAAATTTAGAAAAAAGTGGAAGCCTCACAAGGTTGATACAGTTGAAGATGGTTTATCAGCGATTCTCGGCTCCTTTTAAAATGCGACGGTCTCTTAAGCCAGTTTTCTACCTAAATGGCAAAAAACCGACTTAAGAGACAATCACAATGAAATTCATATTAAGTGCATCAAATTACAGCTTAGTCGTCAGCGTAAAGGTCCAGAAAGCAGAGCCTTGGCCATTGATGTCAATCGTTACGACGATGGTTTCATCGTTGCCAACTTTGGAATAGTCTAATACGGTGTAGGTAATATCATTTGCAGCCGGAACCATATTGGCAAAGTTCAACTCACCACCATTAAACGCTTTAGGAATACCTAAAAAGGCGCCTTTGCCGATTAACTTGATGGTGTTCGGGTTCGAGCCCACCGTAAACATGTGGTTGCCGGTAGCAAATACGTGGTAGGGAGCCTGAAGTGCAGACTCATTCACACAAGCATTCGTCCCGCCTAAGTAATCTTCAAACCAAACAACCCCTTTGGAGTCATATCTAAAGCCACCTCCATCGGTAAAGATAAACTCGTCATCAAACTGACATACGCGGTCGATTAGCACCTGTGCATCAGGGCCGCCATACCACTCGCCGCTACCGGCTGATGGGCCCACTTTATAGGAGCCCTTACCAGCCAGGCGCCATACTTTACCAGTACCATTGGAAAGGACGGCTGCTGAGAAGACAGCGGCGCTGATCGTAATGTCCGCAGTTTTGGAATCCATCTGACCCATACCATCTATGGCCGTCAACTTCACAGTGTAGGCTCCGTCTGCGGAATAAGTGTGCGTTGGGCTGAGTTCAGTGGAAGTAGTGCCGTCGCCAAAATCCCAGTTGTACGTTGTAGCATTGGTAGAGGTGTTGGTAAACTTAACCGTGTTCGGGCTGGTTTTTTCAAACTCAAAACCGGCTTTTGGCTTCGGCCCCGGGATAGTCGGCAGGTCGGCTGGGTTCTTATAGCTCACCAGGTAGAAGTTCCAGGCAAATCCGTTATTGTCGGCCACAATGCTAATTTGCAGCGAGTCGGCAATAGCGCCTGGTTTAAAATTGAACACTTTATAGGTTTTGGCGGCAATCGGAATATAATTATCGCCAGCTGAGGTTTTGTTGGGGAGGCCGATGTAGGCGCCCAAACCCAGCAAAGTCAAGGTGTTGGCATTGCCATCAAACTCATAGGTGTAGTTGCCGCCGTTATTGAAAGCGCTGACATCCTCACCGGTTGCTGCTGTAAACACGCCAGGCTCTGTTTCGTCATGACAACCTTCTGCTACGCCATCGGCAAACCAGCCGCCATTGCCTTTGGAGTCGATGAACAGCGTGTTGTTGGAGTTGAACTCAAACTTGCCATCCCGGTGAAAAATGTATTTGTCATCCAGGATACATGGCCGGTCGCCCAAAGGTGTTACGCCGCCAAACGACCACCAGGCATTGTTATTAGGGACAGGGCCAATGCCCAATGCGACGCCTTGGCGCTGCAGATACCAGGTTTTGCTGCTGGTACCGGCGAGCAGGGCCAGGGTTTGATTGGGATCAACAATGGTAATTGTTTCGTTACGGGTAGCGTTTTCACCGGCAGCGTTAGACGCTTTCAGAGAAACTGTGTAGGTGCCCGCAGCAGCATAAGTATGCTTGGGGTCTTTGTCGGTGCTGGTGTTGCCATCGCCAAAATTCCATGCGTACACCTTAGCATTTTGGGAAAAGTTGGAAAAGCTCACCTCCAGAAAGTTCGTGGCACTGATCACAAACTGAAAACTTGCGACTGGCGAATCGGTTGGTTTCAGATCGTCTTTTTTACAAGTTACGAACAGTAAGGATACTGCTAATAAGCCAATAAAAATCCCTGTGAACCGGGTTGGTGTAATGTATTGCATTTTCATGTCCTTACAATTTAATGAATGTTTGTATGTTGTTGAAAGATGAAGTGTTATTCAATTATTTAAACAAACTAGCGTCGGGGTACTCCGTCAGGCTTCGGGCGACGGTGGTCTCTTCCAGCGAGATCGGCAGCCACAAGTGTTTGTCTTCAAAATTGGCCTCGCGGATCGGGTCGCCAGCGAAAAGACTTTTGCCCGCCCGGCCCGAGCGAACGAGGTCGTACCAGCGGTCGCCTTCCAAAGCCAGCTCCGCCCGGCGCTCGTACCAGATCAGTTCCTGGAGGCTCCAGCCTTTTTCTGTCATCAGCGTTTGTGCCGTTTTGAAATTGCCGGTGTTGTTTCCAGGGCCAGCGGCGCGTTCGCGTACCTGATCGATATATCCCATCGCTTCGGCAGCATTGCCATTGCTGCGGTGTATGGCTTCGGCCAGCATGAGCAGCACATCGGCGTAGCGGATTAAATAGGTGTTGGCGTCTTTCGTGAGGTTGGGATCGCCACCGTTCACATTATTGCCTACATAACCTTTGTAATTCGTGTATTTTTCCTGCCAATAGCCGGTATAATCCACCGGGTTGCCCTGGCTCAGATCGACGACTGGCGAGCAACTGGCACCTGCGGCCTGAATTTCCTGTGTCAGTTCGGCAGCCGTTGTGATCGCAGCATCCTTGCGATAGCCATCGTCGGTCAAATAGTGGTTATACAAGCCCTGGGTGGGCAGCATGAAGCCCCAGCCTGATTGAATGGTTGGATGAGCATCGCAGATCCCGCGTACGCCGCAAAGCTGGACCACGCCGTTTCCGTCAATGCCCTCAAACCAGCCCCAGTCGCTGGAGTACAAGTTATTGTGCTGAATTTCAACAACCGACTCTGGGGGGTTTTTCTGCCCAAAGGAGAACAGGTTTTGATCGTCGTCTTCCAGTTGGTACACACCGAGCTGAGCAACTTGCTTCAGGTTTTGTGCAGCCAAGCTGAATTTGGCCGGATCGTCCTGGCTCATGTCGGCCCAGTACAAATAAGCCTTGCCCAAAAGCGCCAGCGCAGCACCTTTAGACGCGCGTCCCTGCTCATTGGCCGACAGTGAAACGGGCAGTACCGGGATCGCCGCTTCCAAGTCGGCGACAATAGCCTGAAAGACTTCCGACATGGTATTGCGCTCTAAATCGATATCGCTGGGCGCCAGCGCCCGTGTTACTACGGGTATGGGACCAAAATTTTTAAAAAGTTCAAAGTGGTAAAACGCCCGTAAGAATTTGGCTTCAGCCTTGTAGCGATCCACCAAAGGCGAATTGATCTTCGCATTTTCAAGTACGGTGTTTGCCCGGAAGATACCAATGTAGTTGCGGCGGTACAGGGGTTGAAGGACGACGTTGGTGTTGGTGTTGCGGAAGTCATCAAACTCTTGCCAGCCAGGTTGGTCGTTGTCAGAAGCATCGCCTCCGGCGTTGGCGTTGTCGGAGCGAATTTCGCCAAACATGACATACGAAATCCACTGGCCATAAGCCATCGACCAACCCAGAGGGTCGTAGGCCGCAATAAGGCCGGAAAAGACCTGATCTTCGGTCACATAAAAATTGCTAGACAAAAATTCGTTGACCGGGTCTACATTCAGCCGGTCTTTATTGCAGCTGGATGCGCCTGCCAGTACCAGCAGGAGGGATAGGATATGTTTGTGATACGTTTTCATAATTACAGCGTTATTTTTAAGCCTCCACCAAATGTTTTGTTCGAGGGATAATACCCTTTGTCGATACCGGTGTCCAGTATCCAGCCATTGGTGCCGATGTCCGGGTCGAAGCCGTTGTATCCGGTGAGGGTGAAAAGATTGTTAGCAGAAAAGTAAATCCGCAGCCCTTTCATTTTGACTCGCGAGAGTACCGTATTGGGCAAGGAATAGCCGAGTTGCAGGTTGCGCAAGCGCAGGAACGAAGCGTCTTCCACATAGAAATCAGAAGGGCGCTGGTTGTTGTTCGGGTCGGTAGATACCAGGCGTGGATAGGTATCGCCAGGGTTTTCCGGCGTCCAGCGATCCAGCCAGAAGGATTGGTAATTGGTAAAGGTGACGTCGGAGCGCTCATAAGCGCGGAAAATCTGCTGACCAAGTTGAGCCGATAACACTGCGCTCAAATCAAAACCTTTATAGTCCAGGCTGATCGACAAACCGATGATATGCTTAGGCCATGGATTGCCGATATCAGTGATATCGTCGGAGTTGATCACCCCATCGCCGTTCACATCGACAAAGCGGAGATCGCCGGGTTTGGCCTTGGGCTGTAACACATCGCCGTTGGCGTTCAGGTGAGAAAAAACTTCCTCTTGTGATTGGAAAATTCCGTCGGTCTCATATCCGACAAAGTGGCCCACCGGTAAACCTTCGGTCATTCGGGTAATGGGCGTATTCCGAACCGGCCAGCTCCAGCCCGAAAGGTACCCGGCATCGCCAGCCACTGTGATCACTTCGTTTTTGAAGTGGGTATAGTTCAGGCGGGTGCTGAGGGAAAAATCACCGCGGACCAGGCGGTGACGCAAAGATACTTCGATACCCAGGTTTTGAATTTCGCCAAGGTTGCTGATCGGGTTATTCGTAGCGCCGATGTAGCCGGGGATCAGCTGAGTCATCAACAAATCCTTGGTATTTTTTTTATAAAAATCCAGCTCCACGTTCCACTGCCCATCCAAAAACGCAGCCTCTAAACCAATGTCCAATTGTTCGCTTTCCTCCCACTTGACATTGGGGTTGGGCGGTGTGGCCAGGGCAGCGCCGGTAAATAAAGATTGCGGTTGGCCAAAGGCATAGGTGAACACATTTTCGATTCGGGAGGTGTAGCTCAGCGGCGCAATCCGGTCGTTGCCATTCCGACCCCAGCTGGCTCGAAGTTTCAAGAAACTAACCGGGTTGAAATTGAAAAAACGCTCTTTCGAAATGACCCAGCCGGCTGAAAAGGAGGGGAACAAGCCCCAGCGGTTGTTCACGCCGAAATTGGAAGAACCATCGCGCCGCAAGGTGGCCGTGAACAGGTATTTGTTGGCAAAGTCGTATTGGACACGGCCGTAATAACTGATCAGGGCATAGTCAACATTGGCGCCGCCATAGGACAGGTCCGTGCTGTCCTGACCCGAATTGACGTATTGCCAGTTGGGGTTAAATTTCACAGCGTCGGGGATCGATTGCGAGGAGCCACCGGCAAATTCGGCGCTGGATTCGCGATAGGAGGTACCCGCAACAACGTCTAAGTTGTGCCGATCACTAAAGGTTTTGTTGTATTTCAAGTAGTTCTCCCACTGGACAGACTGCCCAAAACCATAACCCTGCGACACATCATTTTCTACGTTGACAAATGCGTCGTGGAAGGCATAGTCAGGTGTAAACGAACGGAAATTATACCAGCTGTAATCAATACCTACGTCGCTCCGGAACGTAAATCCAGGATAAGGTTTGATATCCAGGTAAACATTACCCAGTATTTGGTCGGCATGTCCATTGCCATTGGTAATAAACAAGCGGCTCAGGGGATTTACGTATTCTTTTTTTACCCATTTGGACTGTGCAAAACCATACTGGCCGGTTTCGCTGTACACTGCTGTCAGTGGGTCGTAGGCGAAGGCGTCGGCGATGACCGTGCCAAAAGCGTTGTTGACACCGATGGATCGACTTTCGGTGCGGTTGATGTAAATATTTTCGCCGATGGAAAGGAACCGATTGATGTCTTTGGCCGAGTTCAAACGGATGGCGTATCGTTTGTAATTGGATTTTTCACCACCAACTACGCCATTTTGGTCCCAGTATTCCAATGCGGTGTAAAGGTTTTTGAGCGTAGCCGAAAGGCGATGGTTTTGAACGGTTGCCGGCTCAAAAATCTGGTCCATCCAGCTCGTGTTTTCCGTGCTGGCGCCAGCTGTTGGGAAGCCCAATGTCTCTAGTGACGTGGTCTGATTGCCATTGGCAAACTTCTCGCGGGTAAGGGCAATATAGTCCTGAGCGCCCAACATTTCAGGCAGTTTCCAGGGCTGGGAAGTTGAGTAAAAGCCCTCGTAAGAGATCGACCCGGACTCACTGTCCGAGCCTTTTTTGGTGGTGATAATCACCACGCCATTGGCTGCCCGGGCCCCGTAAATAGCTGTGGAAGCGGCGTCTTTCAACACATCCACCGACTGAATATCGCCGGGGCTGATATTATCGATGCCGCTCACCTGTAAACCATCAACGATGAACAACGGAGAGTTATCTCCGTTGGTGCTGATACCCCGGATAAGTAGTGAGGTGCCAGCGCCGGGCTGGCCGGAGGACTCGTTGACCAGCAATCCGGTGACTTGTCCTTCCAGTACAGCCTGTACGCTCTGCACTTTAAAGCCCTCTACATTGTCGGAGCTCAAACTGGAAATAGCTCCAGTAGCTACCTTCTTTTTCTGAACGCCGTAGCCGATGACGACAACCTCTTCGAGCTGAGTGACATTGACCTTCATGACAAGGTCAAGTGTACTTCGCTTGTTGACCGCAACGGTTGCAGTTTCGTAGCCGGTGTATGAAAATACCAGCGTGTCAGTGCCGGCAGGCATTTCGATCCGGTACGTTCCATCGAATTTGGACACTGTACCAACTGCATTGCCAGTGCCCTGCGTTTCCTTTACCTTTAGGGTGACGCCAATCAGTAGTTCCCCACTAACATCGGTCAAGGTGCCTTGTACCACTTGCTGCGCCTGGGCGCTCAGTGTACAAGCCCCGATAATAATCATCGTAAAAATTGAACATTTCATATACAATAGTTTAGTGATTGTCTTGGATAACTACCGATTGTCATCGGCCAATAGTGTAAAATCTGTTCCCAAAGTGGCCTTTGAATCGGTACCAACAAATACTTTGAAGACGCCTGGTTCTGCTTCCCACTTTTTTTGAAGGGTGTAAAAGGCCAGGTCTTTCGCGCTGATTTGAAAGCTGACGCGTTTGGTTTCTCCTTTACGGAAAGCCATTTTTTTAAATCCTTTTAACTCTCGTTTAGGCCGGGTTACGCTACCAACCAGATCGGCGATATACAACTGTACCACCTCCTCACCGTCGTAAGCACCGGTATTTGCTACATTGACCGAAATGGTCAATGATTCATTCGTGCTAATCTTCCGTTTGCTCACTTCCAACTGGCTGTATTCGAATTGGGTATAGCTCAAGCCATAGCCAAAAGGCCAGAGCGGGTCATTGGCCACATCGGTGTAATGCGACCAGAACACTTCTTCCTTTGGACCGGGACGGCCGGTATTTTTCTGGCCGTAGTAGATAGGGCATTGGCCGACATGCCGCGGAAAGGCGATCGGCAATTTTCCGGCGGGATTATAGGCGCCAAACAAAACATCTGCGATTGCATTGCCCGCTTCGGAGCCCAGGTGCCAGGCAGCCAGGATCGCTGGGGCTTTTTCGGCTACCGTAGAGATGGCCATAGGTCGCCCGCTCATCAGCACCACGATCACCCTGGGGTTGACCGCACACACGGCATCCACTAGTTCTTGTTGCACAGCGCTCAACCCGATATCGGCCTGGCTTCGGCCTTCGCCACTTTGAAGGGCTACTTCACCAATGGCCAGAATGACGACTTCGGAACTTTTTGCCAATTGTACAGCAGCCGGTATTTGTGAGCGATCGCGTTCGTTAAATTTAAGTTCCTGGTGAAAAGCGCCAGGGCTTAAGGCATATTTACAGCCTTCGGCATAACGGACGGAAGTGCCAGGCTTCGCTGCATTTTGAATGCCTTCGAGGAGCGAAACTGCTGAGTTGGGGATAGCTTGAGCCCGCCAGTTGCCGAGTGGCGAGTCTTTATCTGCGGATAAGGGGCCGATGACGGCAATTGAGGACAGCTTGCCGCGAAGTGGAAGCAATTCGCCTTCGTTTTTCAGGAGGACAATGGATTTTTTGGCGACCTCCCGGGCTGCTTTACGATGCTCCGGGGTGTAAATCAAATTGCGTTCTCGTTCAGGGTCGCAATATTTGTAGGGATCGTCCATTATCCCCAGGCGATATTTGATACGCAAGATGCGGCGTACGGCATCGTCAACATGTGTTTCCGGAATTTTTCCAGCTCTGACCAGGGCGATCAGTTCATTTTGGTAGCAGTTGCCTTCCATATCCATATCGCAACCGGCCTGTATCGCCAGCACGGTGGCTTGTTTACGATCAGCTGCAATCCCGTGGTCGATCATTTCGACAATAGAACCCCAATCCGACACGATGAAGCCATCAAACCCCCAATTGCCTTTGAGCAGTTCCCGTTGCAGTTCACGGTTGGCGGTAGCAGGGGTGCCGCCAATTTCATTAAAACTGTTCATAAAGCTTGCTGCACTGGCCTCTACGCAGGCTTTGAAGGGAGGCAGGATCACATTGTGCAAGGTTTGCTCGCTGATATCCACTGTATTGTAGTCGCGACCGGCTTCCGCAAATCCATATCCAGCAAAATGTTTCGCACAGGCAGCAATGGTATTTTGATCTGACAGATCAGCACCTTGAAAGCCTTTAACCCGGGCAACCGCTATTTGGGATCCGAGGTAGCTGTCTTCGCCGGCGCCTTCCATGACCCGGCCCCAGCGCGCATCCCGACAGACATCGACCATTGGAGCAAAGGTCCAATGGATACCTGCAGCGGCGGCTTCTTTGGCAGCAATGGAAGCGGAAAGTTGCATGGCATCGAGGTCCCAGCTAGCCGCCTCGCCCAGTGGAATGGGAAACATGGTTTTGAATCCATGAATCACATCATAACCAA
>JBJXGO010000073.1:0-3762 GCA_046160345.1 Saprospiraceae bacterium | reverse complement strand
AGCCTGCGAATCGCAAAACAAGGGGTTTCATTGGGGTCTAGCAATTCCACTTCCATCACCTCCGAAACCCGCAGGTCTTTCACGACGGTGTCTTGAGTGAGCTCGATGTTCCGTATCACCGTTTCCATGTCAAAGGCCAGGCGTACAATGCACTTGTGCTCCTCCTCCACTTCCATGGTGTGCGGTATGCGGTAAAGAATGCTTCCGGCCTTGTCTTCCACGCTGCTCTCGGCAGTTCTGAGGTCAAAATCAGCGAGTTTCAGGCCGTCGATAAGGTCCAGCAAGTCTGAAGTAATACGGTTATAGGCTCGTTCAAGATCATCTTGAGAGAGCAGTCCCCGGATACGGTCCTTGTTGACGGCATTGAGCCGGGTTTCAAGTTGGAATACTGCGTTGTATTTTTCCGTTTGCTCGGGGAGGGCTTTTTTCAAGGCCTCCAAAACGGCAAAAAGCCCTTTATCAGGGTCAGGAAGGATGTCGCGCAAGTTGCGCTGAAGTACTGTAAGTTCGGCGGGTGTGTTCATGAGGGGGATATTGGTTTGCAAACATCGCCTGTTTTGAGAACATCACCGATTAAAATGCGATAAAAATGCGTAATGAGGTGTCATCCCGACAAAAGAGATATGGCACCTCTCCGCTCAATCATTCAACTTCAGCACCTTTATAAACGCCTCCGCGGGCACTTCCACATCGCCAAACTGCCTCATTCGCTTTTTGCCCTCTTTTTGTTTTTCCAAGAGTTTGCGTTTGCGCGAGATGTCGCCTCCGTAGCATTTGGCTGTCACGTCTTTGCGGAGCGCGGAAATGGTTTCGCGGGCGATGACTTTTTGTCCGATGGCTGCCTGAATGGCGATTTGGAATTGCTTTCTGGGCAGGAGTTCTTTGAGTTTTTCGCACATCCTGCGACCCATGGATTCCGCTTTCGAGCGGTGTACAAGGGCAGAAAGCGCATCTACGGGTTCAGCGTTGAGTTTGATGTCAAGTTTCACCAAGTCGGTTTCGCGGTAGTCTATCACATGATAGTCGAAGGAGGCATATCCCCGTGTTATGGACTTCAGTCTGTCATAGAAATCGAACACAATTTCAGCCAAGGGTAGGTGGAAAATGATTTCCAGCCTGGTGGGCGTGAGGTAGTGCTGCTTGATAAGAATGCCGCGCTTATCGAGGCAGAGATTCATGATGTTGCCGATGTAGTCAGGCTTGGTAATCACCTGTGCATAGATGTAAGGCTCCTGCACGCTTTGTAAAAAGTTGGGCTCTGGGAGCTCGGTAGGCTGGTGTACCGTGAATTTGTTGCCCTTCATGTCGGTAACAGTGTAGGGCACGTTGGGTACGGTGGTAATGACGTCCTGGTTGAACTCGCGGTAAAGCCGCTCTTGCACGATCTCCAGGTGCAGCATCCCAAGGAACCCACATCGGAAACCGAAGCCGAGTGCGGCGGAGGTTTCGGGCTCCCATACGAGCGAGGCATCATTGAGTTGAAGTTTTTCCAGTGCGTCGCGCAGGTCTTCAAAGTCATCATTATCAAGCGGATACACGCCAGCAAACACCATAGGTTTTACTTCTTCAAAACCTTTTACACCCTCTTTACAGGGTCTGGCCATGTGCGTGATCGTGTCGCCGACTTTGATTTCGCGACTCACTTTGATGCCAGTGATGACATAACCCACATCCCCTGTGCTAATTTCGGTTGCCTCGAACTGTCCCATTCTCAACACACCGACTTCTTCTGCAGTGACTTCCTTTCCGGTATTGAAAAACTTGAGTTTGTCGCCTTTTTTCATCGAACCGTTCATCACACGAACGTATGCAATGATACCCCGGTAGGAGTTGAACACGGAGTCGAAAATCATGGTTTGAAGCGGCGCGTCGGGATCGCCGCTGGGAGCAGGGACACGATCCACAATAGCGGCTAAAATTTCCGCAATACCTATTCCTGTTCGGCCGGATGCAGATATGATCTCTTCGCGTTTGCAGCCGATCAGGTCAATGATCTGATCCTGGGTTTCTTCTATGTTGGCGCTATCCATATCCACTTTATTCACAATAGGAATGATTTCCAGGTCGTGATCTACTGCTAAATAAAGGTTGCTAATGGTTTGAGCCTGAATTCCTTGTGTGGCATCAACCAGCAAAAGCGCTCCCTCGCAAGCTGCGATCGAACGGCTTACTTCGTAGGAAAAATCCACATGGCCCGGGGTATCGATCAGATTGAAAATATACGTTTCGCCGTTAGCCGGATGCACATATTTGACCTGGATAGCGTGACTCTTGATGGTGATACCGCGCTCCCGTTCAAGGTCCATGTTGTCGAGCGCCTGGTCTTGCATATCACGCTTGCTGATCGTGTTGGTATATTCCAACAAACGGTCGGCAAGGGTGCTTTTCCCATGGTCAATGTGCGCGATGATGCAAAAATTGCGAATATTTTTCATGAAGTGCTGAAGTCAGAAATTTAGATCTCTTACCGGGCTGTGGCGATTTTTAAAAACGGGCGCAAAGGTACTTCTAATTGCGCTTTTCGAGGGAGATTTATTAACTTTTGAAAAGAATTTATCCCAGACTGAATATTCCAAATGCAAAGCGCCTGCCCGGAACAATTCCGAACAGGCGCTTGCTATATCATCCCTCAATAGCAAAATCTTCCTACTTATTCACAACCAACTTCCGCACTCCCACTTCCAAGCCCGTACGGAAACGCAGGGAATATACCCCGCCCGGCAGATTCGTGCAGTCAATCCTGACCACACTTTCCTGCTCGCTGATATCGGTAAGCAGAATACGCCCCGTTGCGTCTATTACGTTGATTTCCAGATTGGAAGTCACCGGAACACTGAATACAATATTCGTAAATCCGCTGGCCGGGTTGGGTTGCAGGCTTACACCAGTGAGCCAGACTGGCTCTTTCGCGCTGCTGGTATTTTGCAGTTTGATGTCAGATTCGGTGTAAACACAATCGTTCGCATCCGTGATTTGAACCTGATAAACGCCTTCACCAAGTCCCGTCACATCTTCAGTATTGGCGATCACGTTAGCATTTTCGTCCGTCCAAACATACTGGAATGGTCCGGTGCCACCTTCTACGGTGATATCTATCGACCCTACTTGTTGATTGTTTAAATCGTTGTTTACAGTCACTCCCGTAAATTCAACAGCACTGGTGATGGTCACGTCGAATGAACAGCTGCCTGCATTGTTGTTTGCGTCGGTATAGGTATAGGTTACCGTAGTTGTACCCTCTGGGAATGCAGAGCCGCTCGCCAGGCCATCCAGATACCAATGGCCATTTCCTGCCAACAGGCAATTGTCCTCAGCAATCGGCGAAGCATAATTCACCACATTGTTGTAGGAACAAGCCAGTATATCGGTTGGGCAAGTGAGTACAGGCACAATATTGTCTATGACGTTCACTTGAACCTCTATGGTGGCGGTATTGCCTGAAAGGTCAGTTACCTTAAGGGTTACAGTTTGCTGACCAATTTGTTGACAATCAAAACTTTGTGGAATAATGCTGGTGCTGGCAATGCCGCAGTTGTCGCTAAATTGGGCATTGAGGTCAGCCAGGGTTACTTGAACGGAGCCGTTATTGTTGAGCGCCAGGGTAGCATTTTGGGCCGTAACCGCGGGTGACTGGTTGTCGGTGGAAGTCAATGTTACGGAAGTGCTTGATTCACAGCCATTTGCGTCCGTTACCTGTACGTTGTAATCACCGACTGGCACGTTTGAAAGTATATTGCCCATCGCGCCATTGCTCCAAAGGAA
>JBJXGO010000072.1:0-24214 GCA_046160345.1 Saprospiraceae bacterium | reverse complement strand
CCTACTCTTTGTCCAAAGACAAATCTTCGGATATCAAAATTTCTTAGACCATTTACTGTTTTGTCCATTCAGATAAATCTGAACAAACTCTACTATTACATTCTCCCAACCTTGTCAATGAACTTTTATCGTAAAACCGACCTTCAAAAAAGGCCAGTAAGTGATATGCTTTTTCTTTTGGGGCGGCAAAGGTAGAAATCCAAATCGAGGAAGAACAAGGAATTGCAAAAGTTTTTTTGAAGGATTTTAAAAATGTTATTTTTGACCCCTAAAAACGCGCTAAACATTCCAGATTTCTTTATGCATTTTAAACTCCCACCGCCCCTGGAACCATTCCGGCCGCAACTCCTTCAAACTCGCCAGGCATTTGTCCGGGTCACTTCACAAAAATCGAGCAAAACCAAACCCTGGGAAAGCAAGGTGGGAGGAATGCCTTATATGCCTAAAAATTTGGATTGGCCCAGAAATACCGAAGGAGCGCCACTTTTTTTCCTCGCTCAAATCAATTTTGCCGAGACCCCCAGCCTTGCCCCATTTCCCTCCAAAGGGGTTTTGCAGTTTTTTATACATGATGATGATTTGTACGGCATGGATTTCGATAAGCCCGAAAACCAGGACAACTTTCGAGTGCTTTTTCATCCTGAAGTGCTTGAAGACGAATCAGTTTTGCAATCAAAATTGCCGACTGACACCTGGGACGAATCTTTGCTCCCCCACCACCCGGATGAAAGTTATCCACTAACGTTTGGCCTCGCAGAGGAGGTGGCGCCCATTACGGATTACCAATTTTACCAACACTTTGGAAACGACTTTTTCAGACAGTTCGGCGAAAAAGAATGGGATTTGATGAGCGAACTGGAAAAATCGGTGCGCGCACAAGGCCATAAAATCGGTGGATATGCTTATTTTACACAGGACGACCCACGGCGACCAGAAGATCCTATGCTACTGCTTTTGCAACTCGACTCCGACGAGGGCATGGACCTGATGTGGGGGGACATGGGCGTCGGGCACTTTTTTATCCGGGAGAAAGACCTTGCAAACGGTGATTTCTCGCGGGTGCTTTACGATTGGGATTGCCTGTAATAACATTTGCCCCCTAGTGGTGAACCAATTTAGTAACTAAGTTGGTTCACCACTAGATCCGGGGCAATGAAGCCAAGGCCGCTTGTACCGTTTCCTTGTCTTCCGGGTAGGTGACGCCGTACCATTGGCTGTCGCTGCTCAACACACGGATTCGGATCTTACCCGTTTCGACGAGGTTGTTAAGAACGGTCGGAATCAAATACTCCACCTTTGGCTTGTCCGCGTTTGCTTTCACAAACGCTCGAAATTGCGAATCAAGTTCTTCAAATATTGAATGATGAAGCCCGAAAAGGTTCATAGAGACCGGAGTGGTTTCGGATAAAAAATACCGCCCGGTTTCGTCGATGTAATGTATTCCATCGGGGTGGCGTTCAATTTTGGTTCGCTCTGTTACGGAGTTCAAATAGCCCGCTTCGTTCACGGCGCAAACCCCCCGCGATACGGCGCCATTTTCAGAAAGCGTTTTTCCCAATTGGTAGGCCATTAAGCCATATTCGGTCGGAGAGCATTGGTTGCGCAAGAAATCGCCTAGTTGCTGAAATGCTTCTGTGCCATAATAATCGTCGGCATTGACAGTGGCAAAGGGTTCATTCAACAAATGCCTTGCAGACAGGATAGCGTGGCCAGTACCCCATGGTTTTTCCCGATGGGGTTTTTCAGCAAGCCAATCCAGGCAGGAGTCAAATTCCTGAAAAGCATATTCTGTGTGGATCTTGGACTCAACCCGATGCCCCACTTTTTCCCGGAAAGCCGCTTCGATATCTTTTCGAATTACAAAAACGACCTTGCCAAACCCGGCCTCAATCGCCTGATGCACAGCGTATTCCAATATAGCCTCGCCCCCAGGGCCAATGCCATCTACCTGTTTCAAACCGCCGTAGCGGGAGCCGACGCCGGCTGCCAAGATCAAAAGTGTGGGTTGCATACTATTTTGGTTGCTATCATTTTTATCCGTATTCCTGGACGATAGGTTGCTGGGGCAAAAATCGGAAAGTCAAAGACTTTTTACAGTATTATTCAAAAACAAGCAACAAAACTCAATCTCAAATCACCAATTCACTTTTCTATTTTTGCCAAAACTTTTCTTTGATGAATAAATATAGCAGCACTCAAAAATTACTCGCAATTTTTTTAAGTTTTTCAATTTCAACACTTTGTGCACAAAAAACTTCAGTGCAAAATGTCGAAAGCCGGGTGGAAACGCTCCTGGCCAAAATGACTCTTGATGAGAAAATCGGTCAGCTCAATCAAGTGCCTGGCGATATTAGTACCGGTACCAATGTGGCCAAGGACGACTTGCTGGTTCAAATTCGCGCTGGCAATGTCAGCTCGGTGCTCTCGCACACCAATTTTCAAAACAAGATCACGATGCAACGGGTGGCCGTTAATGAAACCCGGCTCGGCATCCCGCTTGTCTTTGGTTTTGATGTGATCCATGGCTATAAAACTATTTTCCCAATCCCGCTTGCTCAGGCAGCCAGTTGGGACATGGACCTTATCGAACGCCTTGAACGCATAGCTGCGGAAGAAGCAAGTGCCGATGGTCAAAACTGGACTTTTGCACCAATGGTTGATGTTTCCCGCGATCCGCGATGGGGCCGTGTGATGGAGGGCGCAGGAGAAGACCCTTATCTGGGCAGCCGGGTGGCCGAAGCCCGTGTGCGTGGTTTTCAAGGCGAAGATCTGGCAGCAAAAAATACTGTGGCAGCCTGTACCAAGCACTTTGCAGGCTACGGTTTTTCGGAGTCCGGGCGCGACTACAACACCGTTGACCTGAGCAATCAGCGCCTCCGCGAGATCGTACTCCCTCCCTTCCAGGCGGCGGCAAATGCAGGTTCGGCCACGTTTATGAATGCCTTTAATACGGTCAATGGAGTTCCGGCAAGTATGGATAAAAACCTGATCACTAATATTTTGCGCGGCGAATGGGCCTGGAAAGGGATGATTGTCAGCGATTGGAATTCTTTTGGCGAAACCATCATCCATGGCGCAGCAGAGGATGATACCGATGCTTCTGCCAAGTGCCTGAAGGCGGGCAGTGATATGGATATGTCGGGCGGCACTTTTCAACGAGGCCTGAAAAAAGCGCTTGAAAGTGGGCGTGTCACCCAGGTCCAAATTGATGAAGCCGTGCGCCGCGTTTTGCGCTTCAAGTTTTCACTCGGCCTTTTTGACGACCCTTTCCGATACCTCGACCAAAAAAGGCATGATGAAACGTTGGAAAAACCCGAGTTCCGCGAGACTGCCCGGGAAGCTGCCGCCAAAAGTATGGTGCTGCTTAAAAACGACGGTGGCCTTTTGCCCCTAACGGAAGGCAGCCGGTTCAAAAAAATTGCCATTATTGGCCCCTATGCAGATAGCAAGGGGAACAAAGATTATATGAGCTTTTGGACGCTTGGCCTTGGAATGCGCGAATATGACTCCACCAAGGTGGTCCGCCCGGCTCAGGCACTCAAACCTGCGCTTGAAAAACTAGGGTTTGAAGTGACCGTTACTGAAATCTGCCTCGATGCCACCTGTACGGAGAAAGACTATTCGGTAGCCATCAGTGCAGCCAGAGCAGCCGATATGGTATTGATATGTGTGGGCGAACGTGGCCTTGACTGCGGCGAGAGTCGTTCGGTAACAAGTTTGGAACTGCCGCGCAAGCAAGACCTGATCCTCAGCATACTGGGCCGCTTGAGCAAACCATCGGTGATGGTGCTGTTTAATAGCCGCCCGCTGGTATTCGATTGGGCCAGCCAAAACATCCCGGCCATTTTGGTAGCCTGGCAACCCGGTTTTGAAACCGGGAACGCTCTGGCAGATGTGCTGACAGGCAAGGTAAATCCTTCGGGCAAGCTCCCCGTCACATTCCCGCGTTCGTTGGGACAAGTACCGATCTATTACAATCAACTCAACACTGGTCGCCCGCAACAACAGCAAGGTCAGATGTGGACTAGCGGTTACCTCGACTCGCCTACCGCACCGGCATACCCATTTGGGTTTGGAATGAGTTATACAACATATTCATACTCAAACCTTAAACTTAATAAATCCCAGTTCAAAATGGGCGAAACGGTAGAGGTTTCAATTACGGTAAGTAATATCGGGGATATGGCCGGAGAGGAAACTGTACAATGCTATATACGAGACCTGGCAGCAGATATTGCCCGGCCGGTAAAGGAATTGAAAGGCTTTGAAAAATTAAAACTCAATCCTGGAGAGAGCCGTGTGGCGACTTTTCGGCTTTCGGAAAAAGACCTTTCTTACTGGAATAACGAGCTAAAATGGAAAGCAGACCCTGGGAAATTCAAGGTGTTTGTGGGTGGGAATTCGAGAGATGTGAAGGAGGCGGAGTTTGAGCTGGTGCGTTGAGAACTGACAAAGCCGAAGTGCGACACAACTTTCTTGAACACGCTATTTTTTTCAGCCTGGCCCAACCTTACGGCCTGGCCCTGCGTGTAGCATTCGGAACACAAACAAATAAACATTCGTGTCAAACGCCGGAGGCCAAAAGAGGTTTCCGGCGTATGGATGTTTGGGCATCCCAATTTCTGAGAGGAGCTGTGTTATAAACCAATCTTTAAAAGGCAAAATAAACTTGAACCTCGACCCGAAACTTCTATTGGCAGCCCAACGTGGCGACAGGAAAGCACAGTCGGCATTATACCGATCGTGCTTTCCTGTCCTGATGGCGGTGTGTATGCGGTATCGAAGAGACAAACAGGATGCGGTGTCAGCCCTGAACAACGGGTTTTTGAAAATCATCCAGAACCTGGAACGTTACAAGCGTGATGAGGTGCCGTTTGAGGCCTGGATTCGGCGGATCATGATCAATACCGTGATCGACGAATTTCGAAGGGAAAAAAAGTGGCGTGAACTAACCGTTTTTACGGAAGACATTGAACGAGCCTTCCCAAGTGAACCAATTGACTGGAACGAAGCCGATCAACGTCTTGATATTCAACATCTTGAAGCCCTTTTGCGCCGACTTCCGCCCATGACTCAAAAAGTGTTCAACCTGTTTGCAATTGACGGATACAGCCACCATGAAATAGGCGAATTGCTGAAAATAAGTGAGGGTACTTCAAAATGGCATGTCAGCACGGCACGAGCTCAATTGCAATCCTGGATAAAGGCAGAAACGGTAATGGGGTGAGAGGCAGGCCGGACATCGAAGCAGCATTGAGTACCACCCCCAAATAACCAAATCAACAAAAAGAGAACATGGAAAACATTGACGATTTCATGCGAAAGAAATTTGACTCCGACATTCCGGAGGAGCGTTTCGAATTCCAGGAGGAATTCTGGGAGCAGGCGCAGGTTTTACTTGAACAGGACGAAGCTCGCAGACGGAGACGCTTATGGCTATTTTTGGGATTCTTGCTGGCACTTTGCCTGCTTGTCTGGTTCTTGTTCGCGAAGTGGCAAAATGGATTTTTGTCAAAACATGAAGATAGCGGGGCAGAATTAGGGTTTTCGACACAAAAAACAGACCACCAATCCAGCATTAATGAAAAACAGGCACCTCAAAATAGTACTGTAATTGCATCAGATACAATGTCTCATTTGATGTACGGTGCTGCACACCACAACGAACAATCCTCTCAAGAGATAATTTTAAGTAGAACCCCAAACAATAAGCAATTCATAAGTAGTAAAAACACTTCGTCACTTGAAAAGAGGGAAAAGAAGTTTAGTCCAAAAGGAGATCAGAATGAACCTGGTACAGAATTCTCAGAACCATCAAGCGTAAGTCAGGCCAATCAACATGCCGCCGAAAACCCCCTGGCGTCTAAAACCATTTCTGACAATTCGGACAATATCGATACGAGCAATGTTGCCAATGCCCAAACCCCGGTCACCAATCAATTAGTCAAACAATCACTAAAATGTATCCCAACCCCACTTTTGCCATTTGCGATACCGATTAGGGCGATTGTGTCTCCAAAACTACTAAAAGTGGGGGAGAGGCCAATTGCTGAAAAAACAACACCTGTTCGGGATCAAGCCCTTTCGTTCGGTTTGTATGCTGCGGGAACAGCCTATCAACAGCCTGATCCGACGGATAACTGGGCTGGCTGGGCCCTGGGCGTGTATGGAGATTATCGTTTGAATAAGCAATGGTCGATCCTTTTGGGCGCCCAGATGCGTATTGTGCCAGGGCACACTGCGCCTGCAGATTCAACCTATCCAGTTGAAGTAGAGCTTTTGCGTTATTCCTTTGGCTATAAGCGTGAGACCTGGCATCGCGAAACGCGGGGCCTGTTCCATGCGGAAGTTCCAATTTCGGCTCGTTGGCAAAAAGGTCCCTGGGGCGTAGAGGCAGGGGTTGCGGCAGGACGGCTTTTGGGGGTACATGACCGAACTACGCGCAGCGTCGAATCTTCCCTGGAACAAACCAGCATTACAACCAAAAGGATTGTCAAAGGCAATGCCGAGCCTTACAACAAAACCAGTTTTTCGGGTTTCATTGGGGCAGATTATCAGTTAAATGACCGCCTTACTGTGATGACAAGAGGGCAATACCGTTTTACGCCTGTTTTTAAAACACTTGGAGATGGTGTGAAAAACAAAGGGGTGGGAAATGTTGAATTGGGGCTGCGGGTTAGATTGTTTTAAACTTCAACGCGCATTAAACCTCGTAGGTTTTGAAAACCTACGAGGTTTAAAAAAAAATTATGAAAAAAAAATTGCTTTTCATTGCCACTGTTGCCCTGTTTTGGTCGGCATGCAGCACTTCAGAGCCAATTGATGCTGGTTTTGACACTCCAGTATTTTCCATCTCAATGGAAATAGATTCGAATACCAATACTTCCCTGACGGCAGGTAAAAACAGCGTGTACCATTTCACCCGAGTTGACCAGGGCGCTGACAGTATTTTGGTTATGTCTGGTGCATTCGCCGATGCAAGTTGCCCGGAAGGCAATTGCCCAGGCAGTGTAAAATTTGTGTTCAGAAATGAATGGCAGGAAGATTTTGTTCGCCCGGACGTGATTTTTGCTGCTGACAAATTTTGGGATTACAAATCCCCATTAGATGACTCCCTGTCCCTGGAAAAGTTAGCTGTTCAATGGGTCCTGCCCGATGGTACGGTGCTTCGATCCGACCAGCTGTCACAGCCTCAAGATACATTTGGATCTTTGTCTCACTTTGTAATTTTGGATTCAGAACCATGGGAGATCAACGAGCGCGGCGAGACGACCTGGAAAATGACGATCGACTTTACTTGCTGGATGTTGGACTCGATTAAAAACGAGGAGCAAAAAATAAGAGGCAGCGGCGTGATTGCAGTTGGGTATAGATAGTCAGATGTATGTTTGCACCATGATGCAAACCAAAACAGACATTCTTGTCCTCGGTTCAGGTATAGCCGGGCTGACTTTTGCAATAAAAGCGTCTCAATTGTTCCCCGACAGGCAAATCCTTGTACTTACCAAAACCCTGCAGGGAGAAAGCAATACCCGCTATGCTCAGGGCGGCGTGGCAGCCGTGTGGGACCTCGAAAAAGACAATTTTGAAAAACACGTTGCTGACACGCTGGATGCCGGCGATGGACTTTGCAAGGAAGACATTGTGCGCATTGTGGTTGAAGAAGGTCCTGAGCGGGTGCGGGAGTTGATCAATTGGGGTGCCCAATTTGACAAAGAAAAAGACTCCTCCGAATACGACCTCGCTCGAGAAGGCGGCCATTCAGAACACCGTATCCTCCATTACAAAGATTTAACCGGTTGGGAAATGCAGCGCAGCCTCATGGAAGAGGCCAAAAAATATCCCAAAATCAAAATATCCGAACACTGCTTTGCTCTCGACCTGATCACACAACACCATTTGGGGCGCATGGTGATCCGGGTCACCCCGGATATTGAATGTTTCGGCTGCTATGTGCTCAACAAACAAAATGGAGAAATAGAAACCATCCTGGCCCGTGCGACCGTCCTGTGTACCGGAGGCGCCGGTCAGGTTTATAAATCCACCACAAATCCTGTCATCGCTACGGGCGATGGGGTGGCAATGACCTATAGAGCCAAAGGCCGGGTAGAGGGCATGGAGTTTATGCAATTCCACCCTACTTCACTTTACAACCCGGCAGGAGAAAACCCTTCTTTCCTGGTTTCTGAAGCAGTAAGGGGCTTCGGGGCAGTACTAAAAACTGCTGAGGGTGAGGAATTTATGCAGCATTATGACCCACGTCTTTCGCTGGCTCCACGCGATATTGTGGCCCGTGCTATTGACTCCGAAATGAAAAAGCGCGGTACGGATTGTATGTACCTGGACTGCCGACATTTAGACAAAGAGGGTTTTCTCGCGCATTTCCCGACCATTTACGAGAAGTGCAAAAGCATCGGCATCGATCCGATGAAAGACATGATCCCTATTGTGCCTGCCTGCCATTATACCTGTGGTGGTGTTTTAGTGGACGAATATGGACGCACCAGCATTCACCGGCTTTATGCTGCAGGGGAATGCAGCAGCACAGGGCTTCACGGAGCCAATAGACTGGCTTCCAATTCATTGTTAGAAGGGATGGTGTTTGCACACCGGGTGGCGCAGGATTTGCTTGGGAAATTGGAGGGTTGGGAATTTCAGAAAGGTGTGCCGGAATGGAATGCAGAAGGTACCACTGATCCACAGGAAATGGTGCTTATTACACAGAGTTTGAAGGAGTTGCGTGAGGTTATGTCGTACTACGTGGGTATCGTGCGCTCCAATGTGCGTCTTAAACGCGCCCTCGACCGGCTCTTTTTGCTTTATCAAGAGACCGAGGAACTGTACAAAACCACTACGATCAGCCCACAGCTCATGGAACTGCGCAACCTGATAACCGTAGCATATCTCATTACCCGCTCAGCTTCCCACCGAAGGGAAAGCCGGGGCTTGCATTACACAACGGACTATCCTGAGCAGCTGCCGTTTGTGGAGCATTCGGTCCTGTAACGCGAAATAAATTTCGCGCTACTTGGGCATACTTTCATACTTTATCAAATCTGCGTCCCCTTTTTCCTTTTCACCAATTTTAAGATAACAATTGCCTCGGGCGCGGTAAACCCGTGCAAAAGTGGTGTCCAATTCAATGGCACGGTTGAAATCGGCGATGGCCTCGTGGTTGCGTTCCAGATTGGCATAAGACAGGCCACGGTTGTACAATTCCGGAACCTCTTCAGGGTAATGTTCCAAAAATTTTGTGAGGTCGGTTACGGATTGTTCGTAGTTTTTCATCACCCCGAAAATGTTGCCCCTGAACTTGTACGCCTGGTAAAGCTGTGGATTTTTCTGCAAGGCAAGGCTGAAGTCTTTGATCGCCTTTTGAGCATCACTTGCTTTTCCATACGCCATTCCGCGCCAGAGATAGGCTTTGCCAAAATTATCGCCTGTGGCGGCTATGGCCTTGTCTATCAAGGTCATGGTATCTTTCCAGTCACGGATGCGAAGGGCTGAGGTGACAAGCCACACAAAGGTAAGTCCCAACACAATAGCCCATGCTGGCCCGGTCCAGGACGGTTTTTTATCTTTCAAATATTCGGGCAAAGACGCGAGCACGACCAATATCCCGAGTCCGGCGAGATAGTTGTAGCGGTCAGACCGTAGTTCAAAAGCGCCGAAGGTGGACCATGGAAGCGAAAGTACGATGTTAGAAAGGTAGAACAAAATGCCGATCCAGAGTAAAGGCATGGCATTGCGACTGCGCCAGGCGGCGAAAAGAATGCCCAGCAATATTGCAGGAGCGGCATAATAATCCCAGGTCCAGGCTCCGTTGGTTTTGACAAAAGGATACCAGATACTTAAACCTGTGGGCACCAGGAGCTTTTTCCAATAAAAAAGCACCGTGTGGCAAGCCATCAAGCCCCGGTCAAAAAGCGTGAAATCGGCAGGCTGGTCGAGCTGGCCGGCGTGTTGTCGGGAGTAAAGGGTGAGTATGCCAAAGCCCAAAGAAATTGCAAAAAACGGTACTTTTTCAAGCAAAACACGGGAGGAAAACCCGCGTTTTTTCCACAAATCGAGTACCAGTAAGGTGAGCGGCAGGGTGACAGCCGCCGATTTTGCGAGACAGGCGAGCAAGAACATGGTCAGCGCAAGCCAATAGTTTTTGCCAAAACCCCGATCCCCCTCCTTCGTGTGCTGCAGGTAATAGTTCATCGCAAGGAGGCAGAACATAGAAAATAGGGGCGTACTAAAACCCGCAATCCAAGCCACCGCTTCCACTTGCAGGGGGTGGACTGCAAATAACAAGGCTGCCAGAACCGATACGGTAAAACTTAAGTCGAGCCGTTGGAAAAGCCTCAACACCAGCAACACATTAAAGGCATGTACCAGTGCGGAGAGCAAGTGATACATGTAGGGGCTTTCTTTACCAAGTACATAAGCAATTTCGTATCCTATCCAGGTAAGTGGGGCATACATACCAAGGTTGAAGCCACCAAAGATCAGGAAATCCTTTACAGCAGGGTTGTCCACTGTAGCGGAATGATCGTCCATGCCTACCATTTGGTTGCCAAATCCTGTACTGTATAGCAGGAAAGCCAATGCAGCAATGGCCCAGGGAAGCCATTTTTCGCTGGAGTCAGAAATGGAGCTGGATTCTTTTTGATTCGACTTTGAGGGTCGTTGTGTTGATTTTTTCGCCATTTTGCTTACAATTTTTGCTTGCAGGGGCGAAGGTCGTAAATCAACCCGCAACTAATCGGCAATCGGCAATCAAAAAACTACAAGGGGGAATTATTTTAGACATGTACATGGTGGTCAAGCGCCCTTATCTGAGGAAGGAACTGGACATGTTGACATACCAACTAATTTATAGATCGGGCAAAAACTTACCAAACTTGTCAGCGTGAAAATGACAGCTACCACCAGTGCCACGATACCCAAAGTACCGGTAAGCGTCCCATTTCAACGCACTTCTTCGTAGACAACATCCTTGCTGGGTTGCCCCGAGTTGTCGCCATAGTTTTTTCGTTCCGGGCTTGAGCACCCGGTCGCAGCGCAACAGCCAATATCAAAAACTGCTTGGATGGCGAATATGCCCGCTGGGAAAAGCAAAAGCCATTGCGCCGTTCGGAATGCTTCCACGGTAGCCCAGATGGCAATGCCTGCGCGAAAAAGGCGCATAAAATGCCAGTTTTTTAAAATCGTGGTCATGTTACTTTAATTTAGAGGTTTGGTTCCCTGATTCCAGCCAGCCATTCATTCCGGGCGACATTTCATATTAATGAGGAAGGCGTTCGCGCAAATACCCATACACCCAGGTGCCGGCCATAGCGCTGAACACCATGATTATAACCACCAGCGCGCCGCTTCCGATCTGGGCAAACAAAGGCCCGGGGCATGCTCCTGTCAGTGCCCAGCCTAACCCAAAAATAGTGCCGCCATATATTTGCCCTTTGTTGAATTCTTTTGGATGAAATGCAATAGGTTCCCCGTGTATCGTCTTGACCTTGAATCGTTTAATCAGCCAGACAGAGAGGACTCCCAACATTACGCCCGTTCCAATGATCCCGTACATGTGGAACGATTGCAAGCGGAACATTTCCTGAATGCGGAACCAGGAAACAATTTCGGCTTTTATAAAAGCAATACCGAATATTACCCCTACCGCGGCGTATTTAAGGTTGTACCACCACGGGTGCTTTAACTCAGACTCGTTCACGCATATGGTGTCAAGAGACCGCACTTCAAAGTCTGTGTCGGGTGCTGTTGTTGGTACTTCAGCATCGGGTGAGTGAAATTCTTTTTTATTAGACATTTTTCTTGCGAAGGATTTTGAAAGAGAGGTACAGAATGAAAAGCGTTAGCATCTGGTTAAAGCATTAAAATGTAGGGCAAAATCAAGTTGGCCATAATAAAGCCACCGACCATGAAAAAGACGGTTGCTATTAAAGATGGTATTTGTAGGTTCGATAAACCCATGATAGCGTGACCGCTGGTGCATCCGCCCGCATACCGTGAGCCAAAGCCTACCAAAAACCCGCCAAAAACTATCATGACGAAACCACGCAGGCTGAACAAGCTTTCCCATGAAACCAGTTGCGACGGTACTATTCCCCAATAGTCTGTGATGCCGTACGTCTGAAGATCGGCAGCCAGTTCAGGGGCCACTTTCATAGGTTCTGGATTGGCAAACACCGTAGAAGCAATAAATGCTCCTACCAGGATACCTCCCACAAAAAAGAAGTTCCAAACTTCTTTTTTCCAATCGTATTTAAAAAAACTGATGTTGGCCGGAAAGCATGCCGCGCATGCATGGCGCAAATTGGCCGAAAGGCCGAAGTGTTTGTTGCCCAAAATGAGCAGGGCTGGCACCGTAAGGCCAATGACAATGCCCGCAGCCCACCAGGGCCAGGGTTGAGATAGTTGTTCCATTTTTTATTAATGCATTTTAGACCACAAAGTTCTGCTGATTTATCGTATCCATGTGTGACAATTATCACGATGCGATTTTACCAGCCTCCCTCAGTAACTATAATTAAAAACGAGGTTATAGTGCGACATGTCCACCCGATTGATAACATACCTTTCGTTGCCATAAACCTCGCCTAATCGGCCTTTCCACACATATAGGAATTGAAGATTCAAGCCCTTCAGCATTCCACCAAATGCATACCGAACATCCAGATTCAACTGTTGGAAGGATGGGAATGCATATTTGTTTAGTGCAACATTATCCACATTCGGCAGGTAAAAACGGCCGTAAGCAACCCCCAAACGCAGGTTTTTATTTTTGTTTTGCCAGTTTACCCGTCCGGTCATTGAATGCGAATCGCCGCTGCCTTCCACCCGCTCCCGGGCCATAAAAGTATAGAAGGGTTCGCGGCCCCATTCCCGGGGTGCAAGAAAACGCCCATCGGCCGTGACGCGGGTATAGGCTAACAAAGCTTGCCATTGCCCCTTTTTCATGCCTGTTTGTGCACTTACAGCGTTGGATCGCCCTCCTTTTTGAAAATAAGTCTTGGAAACATCCTCATTGCCGCCATGCGCCAAAGCGCTCTGATGCATCATTTGAAGGCCCAAAAGCCATTGCTGATTGTTTTTGAGGGGAAGGGTATAGTCGGCCTGTACAAACGCGGTGTTGAAGATATTTTCCACATACTGGTTCCAGACCTGAAATTCAGTGCGTTTGCCCCATTGTTGCTTGATGCCCAGTATTCCTATGCCCTTGCTTTTCAGGTTTTCAGGGTAGCCGCTGCCCGTGCCATCCGGGTTCAAGCCCTTGGGATACAAACCAATAGATTCGCCTACTTCAAACCATTCCACCGTGCTACGGGGCGATATTTTCCATAAAAAGCCGCCCACTATTTGGGTGTTTTTCAAATCGTTGATCTCTGTCCAAACACCCGACTCTGCGGTTGGGCGCATTCTGCCGTCCTGATCGTTGATAAAAGGTGTTTGTATGGATTGCTGGCCAAGCGTGACACGCGATTTTTTCCATTGATATCGCAGCCACAATTCCTCCGTACGGTCAAGGTTTTTGCGATTTTTTGGGTTATTCACGTCGAAAAGGCCTATTTCGTAGCGATTAACGGCGCCTGTGAGTGAATCTTTTGCGCTGAGATCAGAGGACGCCAGCTTGAAATTGAACATCCCGCCCAGGCCAAAACTTACTCCATGCCAGGGGGCGGAGGCAAATTGAAGGCTTCCGCCTGCAGCCAGCGCATAGTAATCTGACATCTGGCGGGCATTATCAGTAGCCATGAGATAAGACCGAAAGTTGCCTTGAAAATGGCCATGTTTGAAGGCATCCAGTAGATTGTCTGCTCTCTTTACAGCGGGAAGCGAGTCGGCAACACTGGCCTGGGTTATTTGTGAAAACAGCAAACCTGTTTGAAGGATAATGGTCGGTATTAAAAAAAATTTCATACAAAAAGAACAAGTTTTTCTTTGAAAACTGCTGCAAAGGTCAGGCGACCACCAGCCTGAATCGCGTGACATTAGTCACCGTTGGGTGCAGGTTACAGAACTCTATGATAATCATTGCCCTATGTGACTCAAGTCACGCATCGGGCAAAAGGCTTGCCTGTAATTTTGTGGGTGCGTAACAAAGCTACCTTACTGTATCCTTCAGAAAGGCTTTTCAAACCAACACATTAATGAAATATCAAATTCTAATAGTAGGCGGAGGCAATGCAGGCATATCTACCGCTGCCAAGTTGTTGCTGAAAAATTCAAAACTTAAAATTGGCATCATCGAACCATCCGAAAAGCATTATTACCAACCGGCATGGACCCTGGTAGGTGGCGGGGCTTACGATATTGCAGACACGGTTCGAGCGGAAGCTGATTTTATTCCAAAAGGGGCTACCTGGATAAAAGATGCCGTTGCAACTTTCCTGCCCGAAGCAAACCAGCTGACCACCTTGAATGGGGAAACCATCGAATATGATTACCTGATCGTCTGCCCCGGTATTCAACTGAACTGGAATAAAATTGATGGTTTGGCCGAAACTATGGGCAAAAACGACGTTTGCAGCAATTATTCGTTTCAATATGCGCCTTACACTTTCGAGTGCCTGAAAAATCTGGAAAAAGGAACAGCCATTTTTACAGCACCCGGCACGGCCGTAAAATGCGGTGGCGCCCCGCAAAAAATCATGTATCTGGCCGCAGATTATATCCGCAAGGCTGGTCGTGCCGACAAGGTTAAGATAGAATTTGACAGTGCCGGATCGGTTATTTTCGGTATCGAAAAATACGCTAAAACACTTCGTAAAGTAGTGGAACGCTATCAGATCGCCACCAATTTCAAACACGATCTCATCAAGGTGGATGGCCCTGCCAGGCAAGCCACGTTTAGCGTTACTGCCCCCGATGGCACGGTGTCTGAAGTGACCAAACACTTTGATTTACTGCACATTACGCCTCCTCAAAGTGCGCCCGACTTTGTGCGCAACAGCCCGCTGGCAAACGAGGCAGGCTGGGTTGATGTGGACAATTTCAGTCTGCAGCACAAAAAATACCCAAACATTTTTTCCCTTGGAGATGCTGCTGGTTCGCCCAACTCAAAAACAGGCGCCGCGGTTCGGAAACAAGCCCCGGTGGTGGTCGAGAACCTGCTTGCTGTAATGGCTGGCCAAACCCCTGCTGCAAAGTATAATGGATATAGCTCCTGCCCCATTGTCACGGGCAATGGGAAATTGATGCTTGCCGAGTTTGGCTATGACAATAAAATAATGGAGACTTTCCCCTTTGACCAATCAAAAGAACGCTGGTCAATGTGGGTGCTGAAGCGCTATATATTGCCCTGGCTCTATTGGAACAAGATTTTGAACGGGGCAATGTGAGCTAATTAACCTCTTACTTCACCATTACACAACACATTGATGATCATGAAAAAGATAATGGTCGCATTTCAAATGCTTGTGCTTGCCACAGCATCCATTTATACCCAGGCCCAAACCAATCCCTTCAACATCTATCTCGAACCTTTGAGCATTCCGAATCTGGGCGGGCTGCAAGCCTACGCTTTTGGTCAACATGAAGGAAAATGGCTCATAGTTGGTGGCCGACTTGATGGCTTGCACCAACGACAGCCGTTTGCTGCTTTTGATGTGGCCGGACACAACAATCAGCTGTTGGTTGTTGATCCGGCAGCCAAAAAGCGGTGGTTGGCCCCCTTGTCTTCTTTGCCCGTGGCTATTCAGGAACAGTTGAAATCCACTAACATGGAGTTTATTCAGGAGGGCGATTTTCTTTACCTTGTGGGTGGGTACGGTTACAGTGATACTGCAGGCGACCATATCACTTATGACAAATTGACGGCTGATAATGTTCCTTTGACCATTGCCGCTATTGTGAACGGAACCCCTTTTTCCGATTATTTTCGTCAGATCACAGATGCCAGATTTGAAGTTACAGGAGGGCATTTATCCAAAATTTATGACACTTATTATTTAGTGGGCGGGCAAAAATTTGAAGGCCGGTATAACCCAATGGGCCCTTCCCACGGCCCCGGATTTGTGCAGGAATACACAGATCAAATCAGAAAATTTAAAATAAGTAACGACGGAAACATCCTGACTGTGAGCCATTTACCATCAATTACAGATTCAGAGCAATTGCACCGCCGTGATTACAACGTTGCTCCCCAGATTATGCCGAATGGTCAGGAAGGCGCAACCGCTTTTTCCGGGGTTTTCCAGAAAACGGTTGATCTGCCCTATCTGAACTGCGTTAACATTGACAGCAACGGCTATACTGCGAACAACGCATTTTCTCAGCATTACAACCATTATCACTGTGCATTTCTGCCTCTCTATTCGGCTAGTGCCAACCAGATGCACACTATTTTTTTTGGCGGGATCGCGCAGTTCTACGACAGCCTTGGCATCTTGGTGCAAGACAACAATGTGCCTTTTGTAAAAACCATTGCTCGCGTGACGCGTGATGCGAACGGGGTTATGGCGGAATATAAATTGCCCGTAGAAATGCCCGCCTTGATGGGAGCGGGCTCGGAATTTATCCCGATTGAAACCCTGCATGCTTATGACAACGAAGTAATCAAATTGGATGAGCTTACCGCTGATACCACGCTTGCAGGGTACATCTATGGTGGCATCGCCAGTTCAGCAGCCAATATTTTCTGGATCAATACTGGCAACGAAAGCAGCGCAAGTAGTCATATATATAAGGTGTTTGTGGTGAAAAATGCCTCTTCTGCAACGCATGATTTGAACGCTCATAGCATCGGGACATTGCGGATGCAGGTATTCCCCAACCCGAACAATGGTGTTTTTGGGGTAAAATTCCAGCTGCAAAAAGTAACCAGGGTGTGGATGACCATTTCTGATACAAATGGAAAGGTCATTGACCGGGAAGAATTGAAAAACCTGTTTCCGGGTGAAAACATTGTAACGCGGAAATTGAGCAAATTAGAAATTGGCAATGCCTATTTATTGACCCTTGAAACAGAAACTGAAAAGGCCACAGTGAAAACGGTGGTGCAGGAATAATCCAGGGGTTGCGGCTGAATGTTTTGGTATAGATTTGATTTTCTTGAAATAACTTCGTCCGGAAATATGGTTCTGACCAAAAAATAATTCTATGAACTGGCATCTTCTGGATACCGAAGAAGTTATAAAAAGTACCGATAGCCATTTCAACGGGCTGACTACTGCCCAAGCAGAACATCGGCTTCAGGAGCATGGTCCCAACCTGTTGCAGGAAAAAAAGAAAAAACCGCTATGGTTGATGTTTTTGCTGCAATTCAAGGATGTGATGATCTTGATCTTGATCGCTGCGGCTGTCATATCAGGCCTGGTCGGTGATTTAACTGACACCATCGTTATCCTGATTATTGTATTCCTGAACGCTATTATTGGTTTTGTTCAGGAATATCGCGCGGGAAAGGCCATGGATGCCCTGAAAAAAATGTCGGTACCCTCCGCAACGGTACTCCGTGAAGGAATTCCCGCCCTGATCAATGCAGCGAACCTAGTGCCTGGAGATGTGGTGGTGCTCGAGGCGGGCAATATGGTGCCCGCCGACCTCAGACTGCTCAAAACCCATTCTTTGCAAATCGAAGAAGCCGCTTTGACGGGTGAGTCCGTTGCTGTGGAAAAACAGACTGCAAGTTTGGTAGGCGACCAAATGCCCATCGGCGACCGAACCAACATGGCCTACAAGAGCACCATGGCCACCGCTGGCCGAGGGCGCGGCCTGGTGGTTGCCACAGGCATGAAAACCGAAATTGGCCGCATCGCCGAAATGTTGCAGGAGGATGAGTCCCTCACACCACTTCAAAAAAGACTGGCCGACTTTGGCAAAAAGCTGTCAATTGCCGTCCTGGCCATTTGTGTTATTCTTTACATAACCGGCGTAATCAGGGGAGAAGAGCCAATCAAGATGCTCCTGACGGCTATTTCTTTGGCGGTTGCAGCTATTCCTGAAGCACTGCCTGCGGTCGTAACGATCGCCCTCGCAATGGGCGCCGGGCGCCTGGTGCGCCGCAATGCCCTGATCCGCAAACTTCCCGCCGTAGAAACCCTGGGGTCGGTTACTTTTATTTGTACCGACAAAACCGGGACGCTCACTCAAAACCGAATGACCGTCACGCAAACCTGGACACCTGAAACGCCCCCTGTCGGCCTGTCTATCACCGGGGAGGAAGCATTGTACCTTTGCATGCTGCTCAACCACAATGTTAAAAAGAACGAAAAAGGATTGCCCACAGGCGAATCGACCGAGATTGCCCTGGCGGTGTTTTCGGAAGAAAAATACGGCCCACTTGAAAATGGGCAATACAAAAGGATAGCGGAACTGCCCTTCGATTCTACCCGTAAAATGATGACCACGGTGCACCGCTGGAATCAAAATCAATTTTTGGTTGTCACCAAAGGTGCTTTTGAATCCGTGCTGAATGCCTGCGAAGATACTGATGAGGCGGCTATGAAATCAGAAGCGGAAAAAATGGGAGAAAGTGGGCTTCGGGTATTGGCGTATGGTTGCAAGGTGCTGGATGATCTGCCCACAGAGATCAGTTTTTCCACACTCGAAACAAAACTGCAATGTTGCGGACTGGTGGGCATGATGGATCCTATCCGCAAGGAAGCAACCAAAGCTATCCAGGATTGCCAAAATGCAGGCATCATACCGGTTATGATCACTGGTGACCACCCGGTGACAGCGGCTTCTATTGCCCGCCAAATTGGCATTTTAAACAGCCCTGCCGACAAGGTAATTACGGGTGCGGAGCTATTGCAAATGCCTGATTACGAGTTTATTGAAGAAATTGAACGCATCAAAGTTTATGCAAGGGTGTCGCCAGAGCAAAAACTTCAGATCGTGAAATCGCTTCAATTGAAAAACCATTTTGTGGCCATGACCGGCGATGGCGTAAACGATGCCCCGGCGCTCAAACGAGCAAATATCGGGGTGGCTATGGGCATCACGGGCACTGATGTATCCAAAGAGGCGGCACACATGATCTTGCTGGACGACAATTTTGCCACCATCATCAAAGCGGTAAAAGAAGGCCGGCGCATTTTTGCCAATATCCGCAAGTTTATCAAATATGCTATGACGGGCAATAGCGGCGAGATCTGGACGATCTTTCTTGCTCCCATGGTTGGACTTCCCATTCCGCTGCTGCCCATCCATATCCTTTGGGTCAACCTTGTGACCGATGGTTTGCCCGGTTTGGCACTTGCCAATGAACCGGCGGAAAAAAACATTATGAAATTGCCCCCCAGGGAGCCGAACGAAAACATTTTTGCCCAAGGTATGGGCTATCATATTCTTTGGGTGGGGCTGCTGATCGGCGCTTTGTGCCTCGGCGCCCAGGCCTGGGCTATTCAAAACAACGACCCCAAATGGCAAACCTATGTGTTTACAATACTCTGTTTCAGCCAAATGAGTCACGTTATGGCCATCCGCAGCGAGCATTTTTTTCTGTTCCGCCAGGGTGTTTTTAGCAACTTGCCATTGATCGGGGCTGTTTTTCTAACCTTTGTACTGCAACTCGCGATTTTATATATCCCTGCATTACAAGCCATATTCTCTACCCAGGCTCTGACTTTGTACGAACTTGGAGGCTGTATTCTCCTTTCGCTGGTTGTTTTTCATGCGGTAGAAATGGAGAAATTGGTAAGAGCATGGATGCTTAAGCGCGGGAAACTGAAAGTGACGAGTTGAAGGACCAAGAGCGGATGATCATTTCAAATACTCTTCCACAAACAGCTTTAAAGCATTGCCGTGCAGATTTTTAGCCAGTACGTAGTATGAAGACCACTACTGCAGTAGGTGGCCTCTTTATCCATCTGTTCTACTTTTTTCCCAAATGCAGGTGAAAGGAAGTCTATATTTCTTGCACCTGGGATGGTGCCGCCAGAAAATTCGCTGGCAGTGCGCACGTCCAGCAATACTGCTTTTTCAGTTTCGTTCAACTGTTTTTTAAATGCCCTGCCCGACAGATTTTCGTTGCGGGCAGCACTGTTGTTCTCCAGGTTTTCCATTAGGCCGGTATCTGAAGATTCTCCGCCGATCAGGTTTTTCAAAAATGAATTCCAAGCCATTTGTTGGTGATTTTAATGTGAAAAAAGTAGTTTTTGAAGATCAATTATTAAAGCAGGGTGCTTGGGCAAACATAGTCCGTCAATTTGAATTTCTCACTCTCCTTGATTGCCTTGAACCCGCCTTTAACATCGATCAAATTATTGTATCCGCGTGCCTTCAGGATACTTGAAGAAATCATGGACCGGTATCCTGCTGCACAGTGTACATATACTGGCTTGTCTTTTGGAATGCGCAACATGGAGTCATTGATAGAATCCAGCGGGGCGTTTTCAAACCCTTCCACATGCTCGCTGTTGAATTCACTTTGCTTTCGAACGTCGAATACGGGTGTTTTCGGGCTTTTGGCACATATTTCGGCCAGTTGTTCCACAGTAACGCGCTCGATATGGTCTGTCTCCATTCCCGCATTTTTCCAGGCATCGAAGCCGCCATCGAGATAGCCAATGCAATAATCATAACCGACTCGCGCCAGGCGAGTTATCACTTCTTCTTCCCGGCCTGCGTCCGTGATTAGCAAAATCCGCTGTTTGATGTCAGGGATCAGGGCGCCGACCCAGGGCGCAAAATTGCCGTCGATACCAATATTGATAGCGTTGGGGATAAAGCCTTCCGAAAATTTTTGGGCATCGCGGGTGTCGAGCACAAGCGCATCGGTTTCGTTGGCTGCTGCTTCAAAGGCACGGGGCGAGAGTGCCTGGGTGCCGCGTTTCATCACCTCGGTGAGGCTCTCGTACCCTTTGATATTCATCAGTACATTTTGTGGGAAATAGCCAGGAGGCGTAGTCAGTCCCGTCAAAATTTCCTTGATAAATTCATCCTTCGTCAATTTTGGGTTAAGTGCGTAATTCACCTGCTTTTGATGCCCCAAAGTATCGGTCGTTTCTTTGCTCATGTTTTTACCACAGGCACTTCCCGCTCCGTGGTTTGGGTAAACGATGAGATCGTCGCTGAGGGGCATTATTTTGTTGCGAAGAGAATCATATAGATGCCCTGCTAATTTTTCCTGGGTAAGGTCTGCAATTACATGTTGTGCCAGATCAGGTCGGCCCACATCTCCGATAAACAAGGTATCGCCAGTAATGATGCCATGTTCTTTCCCCTTTTCGTCTATCAACAGATACGTAGTGCTTTCCATGGTGTGTCCTGGCGTGTGAATGACCTTTACGGTATAATCGCCAACCTTGAACTCCTGATTGTCCGCTGCTACAAGGGCATCATATCCCGGTTTTGCAGTAGGGCCAAAAACTATTTTTGCCCCTGTTTCCTTTGCCAAATCTAAATGTCCGCTAACAAAGTCGGCGTGGAAATGGGTCTCAAAAACATACTTGATTTGGGCATTGCTTTTTGCAGCCCGGTTGAGGTAGGGGTCAATTTCCCGGAGAGGGTCAAAAATAGCGGCCTCTCCCTTGCTTTCAAGATAATAGGCGGCATGTGCCAGACAGCCGGTATAGATTTGTTCAATAATCATGGGTAGAACTATTTAATCGTGGTTGAATTTGATGTTACAAAGGTAGGGCTGAGCCAAGGCTTTGATTCGTGACGAAAGTCACGTTCAGGGCTATTTTTTATCAATTTTTGAAGAAAAAAAATGTGGCGCACCGGATCAAGGGCGCGCCACATTTTATCACAAATGTTGGATTTCTATCAATTTTCTGACACAACGGGATTGCCCGTATTCACCCATTCGTTCATGCCAGGGGAATAATTGAGCACATTGTTGTAGCCGTGCTTTGCCAAAATGGAATAGGCAATGGATGCCCGGTCGCCACCCTGACAATGGATGATCACTGGCCGGTTTTTGCTGATCTTGTCCAGGTTTTTTTCAATAGTACCGACAAAAACATGATCGGCCCCATTGATATGGCCAGTGTTGTATTCGGATGCGCCGCGCAGATCCACCAGTTGCAGGTTTTTGTCAGATTTTTTCTCCTTTAATTCCTCCAAAGAAAGCTGATGAACCATTTCAAGTTTCTGGCCGGTATGTTCGGCCCAATCCTGTACATTGTCCACATAGCCCAGCACATTGTCCAGGCCAATGCGCATCAACTTTCTGGTCAGGTCTTCGATCTGTGCAGAACTGGCCACAAGCATAAATGGTTCGTTGTATTCCAAAAACCAACCCGCCCAGGTTGCAAAGGCGTTGTTGCCCTGAATGTTTATGCTGCCCGGGATAAAACCTTTTGCAAAATCTGTTTTATTGCGGGCATCGATCAGTTTTACCCCTTTATTCAGATTGCTCAACAAGGCATCCGTACTCAATTTTTGTTGCTTGGGGACTTCCGTTAGCAATGGGCGGTCCACTTTATTGAGTTTTTTCATCATGGCGAAGTACTTGGGCGGCTCAGGCTGATCAGCCAACAAATACTGGACAAAGCCCGATTCGTTGCTGGGATATTGAAGCGCCCAGTTTCTGATTTTTTCGTAGCCCACGGTGGAACTGGGCACTGCGCCCAAGGCCTTTCCGCAGGCAGAACCAGCGCCATGTCCGGGCCAAACCTGCAGATAATCAGGCAATTCTGCGAACCTTTTGATGGATTGATACATCTGCCTGGCCCCCTGATCCTGGGTGCCCTTGATCCCGGCTGCTTTTTCGAGCAGATCCGGACGCCCAACATCACCTACAAAGACAAAATCGCCTGTAAACAACATCACGGGTTTGTTGGAAGCCGGGTGGTCAGTGAGCAAAAAACTAATGCTCTCTGGCGTATGGCCTGGAGTGTGAATAACCTCGAAAGTAAGGTTGCCCACCTGAATGATACTCCCATCTTTCACCCCTTCATGCGGAAACTGGTATTGCCAATCCGGGCCGCCCTCGTCGGAGAGGTACATTTTTGCCCCGGTAAGGGAAGCCAATTCACGGGCACCCGACAAAAAATCGGCGTGGATATGTGTTTCGGCCACATGGGTGATGGCCATATTGTTTTGTTTGGCAATTTCAAGATAAGTATCCACGTCCCTTTTAGGGTCAATAACCATGGCAACGCCCGCTTTTTGGCAGCCGATAAAATAACTGGCTTGAGCAAGGGACTTGTCGTAAACGTGTTGAAAAAACATGATCCTTTAAATTTATTTTTTTGAGCAACGATGTTGCTTATTTGATAGCACAAAGGTCGCAAGCTTTGGAAATCATTTATCGTGACTTGAGTCACGAAATGCAATTATTTTTAAAATTTTTTCAGGAACCAAACATACAAAGCTACCAGCATTCCTACACAAGCGCTGAGCATAAAAACGGCCTCAGCGCCTACCCAATACCAGATCAAACCCGCCAGGCTGCTTGCTGCCAAAGCCCCAATACTTTGAAAAGCGGTATAGGTTCCGATGGCCGTAGCGGTGTCTTTTTTCTCACAAAGATTTGTCATCCAGGCCTTTGCAACTCCTTCCGTAGCTGCAGCATAAAGGCCGTATAAAAAAAACAGGGCAGCAAACGCAGGCAGTGCAGCGGCAAAAGCCATACCTGCATATACGACAGCAAATAAGAACAAGCCGAGCACAAAGACTCGTTTCATCCCCAAACGGTCGGCCAGTATTCCCATTGGATAAGCAGCCAATGCATACACCACATTGTAAAAAATGTACAGACCGATCACGGTGCTATCGCTCTGCCCGGAGGCCTTGATCTGAAGTAACAGAAATACATCTGAACTGTTGAACACCGTAAAAACAAGTAGCGCACCTACCAATTGTCGATATTGACTGGGGCTTCGCCGCCAAAAACGCAGGAAATCCAAAAAACCTGGTTTACTGGGGCCTTCTATGCTTGTTTTCTGTTTTTCCCGGATCAACCAGGTAAAAACGATCGCCGCCAAGCCTGGCAGGAAAGCCAGAAAAAACAAGGTTTTGTAATCGCCGGGGTACCATGCCAGAAAAAGGAGTGCTATCAAAGGCCCGATCACGGCCCCCACGGTATCCAAAGACCGGTGAAAACCAAACACGCGGCCTTTGGTTTCGGGAGTGGCCTCGTCAGAGAGCAATGCATCTCGGGCGCCCGTGCGAATACCTTTTCCGAGGCGGTCAGTTGTACGGGCAAAGAACACCCAAAGCGGATAGCTGAACATCGCCATCATCGGTTTGGAAGCGGCGCTCAGCCCGTACCCCACTTGAACAAACGGCACTCGTCGGCCAATCCGGTCGCTCAAATTGC
>JBJXGO010000071.1:0-27987 GCA_046160345.1 Saprospiraceae bacterium | reverse complement strand
GTTCCAAACAGTGTTGACGAAGCCATTTCAAGGAACCTTAAGCAACATTGGGATGAAGGTGAAATCGTAGAAATACTAGGAGTGATTGCCCTGTTTGGTTATCTAAACCGCTGGAACGACAGCATGGGTACCCCCCTGGAAACCCCCGCTCAGGAAAGTGGCCTGGATTACCTTGGAGGTAGAGGCTGGACAGGGGGAAAACATGTTTAATGTTGGTTATTGGTGACCAATAACCAATCAACCAATAACCAATAACCAACAACTAATCCATGAAAATCGAACTTTGGGCCATTGGCAAAACTAAGGAAAAATACCTGGAAGCAGGCATCGAGATCTTTGAAAAAAGGTTGAAAAATTACCTGCCTTTTAGCCTTGTCGTATTGCCAGATGTTAAAACAAAAACGATTGATAGTCAATTGATTAAAAAAGAGGAGGGCAAACTCATTCTTTCAAAACTTTCCCCAGACGACTGGCTTGTGCTGCTGGACGAGCAGGGGCAGCAGTTCACGTCGATGGAACTTTCCCACTGGCTTGAGCGGCGGCTCGGGGATTCACGAAGAAAAATGGTGTTCCTGATTGGTGGCGCTTTCGGTTTTTCGCCCGATGTTTACGCCCGTTCTAACGAATCGCTCGCGCTTTCCAAACTCACTTTCAGCCATCAGATGGTCCGGCTTTTTTGTCTCGAACAACTCTACCGTTCCATGACGATTCTGCGAAACGAACCCTATCATAATGAATAATGAGGCCATTTTGTTTGCTAAAGGCCATTGGCTTCATAATACGAATTGATCACATATTACAATGGACATCATAGAAATCAATTACATCATCATCGGATTCACCTGCCTGATCTCCTTCATGGCTTTCAGTAATCCATACTGGACTTACAAGTTGAAGCACTGGCCGTATCAGGAAGTTCGGGACGGCGAATATTATCGTTGGCTTACGAGTGGCTTTCTCCACGGCGATGTCATGCACCTGGTTTTCAACATGATAACCCTGTATTTCTTTGGCAGGACGGTAGAGATGTGGTTCTCGTTCGTATTCCCCGATTTTGGGCGAATCTTCTATTTGTTGTTTTATTTGGTGGCCATTGTCGCAGCCTCTTCGGCCACTTTTTTCAAATATCGGGAATCCCCCGGTTTTGCAAGTATCGGAGCTTCGGGGGCAGTTGCCGCGGTATTATTTGCTTCGATTTTGATTTTGCCGACCAATAAAATTTACCTCTTTTTTATCCCCATAGGTATCCCGGGCTTCATATTCGGCATACTATATCTCTGGTTTAGCGCATATGAAGCCAGGCGAGGCCAAGACAACATTGACCACACAGCCCACTACTATGGAGCTATTTTCGGCTTTTTCTTTCCTATACTATTTGAACCGAGCCTTGTGCCAATGTTTTTGGAGCAATTACAAGAGTGGTTTTCTCGTATGGGAATCTGAGCCAATATATTGTTTCCATGCGGACAATTTTTTAAGAATATCCACCCTACCCTCTTCCCGCGTCTTATCTTTGCAACCAAATTAAACTATCGGCGTTTCACTACCGATTTTCAAATTTGCACAACAAAAAAGTATAATAAAAATGGCACATGAATTCACAGATGCGAGCTTCAAATCCGAAGTACTCGGTAGCGATAAACTCAATGTAATTGACCTTTGGGCAGAATGGTGCGGCCCCTGCCGTATGATGACCCCGGTAATCGAAGAACTTTCTATGGAATACGAGGGAAGAGCAGTGGTCGGAAAACTCAATGTGGACGAAAATCCCGTTGTCCCTTCTGACAACAACGTGCGTGGCATCCCAACCTTCCTGTTTTTCAAAAATGGTGAATTGGTGGACAAGGTTGTTGGCGCACAAACCAAGCAGTTTTTGCAAGACAAGATCGAAAAGTATATTTAAGGCTATACTTCTAATTATTACAACGGTCGGGTGGCTTTTTGCTACCCGACCGTTTTTTGTTTTCCAAAAGTCAGTCCCACTTGAGCGGACTTTTATAGTTTTGCGCGGTCTTTGTAACCCACTGACCGATTCACCTCCGTCCTACGGCTTCAAGCCGTAGGACGGATCTGCTGAATCGCATTGCTTTCACACACACCGAAAACATGAATTTTTCCTTCAAATCGCTCAACAACCTCGCAGGCTGGATCACTTTTGGCATTGCAACTATCGTACTCGGCCTTGCAGCTGAACCAACCGGCAGCCTTTGGGACTGTGGCGAATTCATTTCTGGCGCCTACAAACTTCAGGTTGTTCACCCTCCCGGCGCACCCATTTTTTTGCTCGTGGGGCGTTTGTTTGCCTGGGTAGGGGGAATGTTTTCAAGCGATCCTGCTAATATTGCATATTCTGTTAACCTGCTCTCCGCAATTTGCACCGCTTTTACCGCATTGTTCGTTTGCTGGAGCACAAGTATTCTCGCCCGGCTGATTTTGGTAGGTCGAGACACCGAACCTGTTGGCGCTCACGCCATTGTAGCTGTTGGAGCGGGCGTAGTGGCAGGACTTTGCACTGCTTTCACTTCCTCTATCTGGTTTTCTGCAGTAGAAGGCGAGGTTTATGCCATGTCTACTTTTTTTACTGCCATGACCCTGTGGGCAACCCTTAAATGGTACAATTTGCCGGATAAAGCCGAAGCCGACCGTTGGCTGGTCTTCGCTTTTTATTCTATTGCGCTTTCAATGGGCGTTCACTTGTTGAGCCTTTTGACTTTTCCAGCGCTGGCAATGTTTTACTATTTCAAAAAATCGAAGAAGCCGACCGTAACAGGGACCTTGGTTGCTGCGTTTGTTGGCGTAATTTTTATTATTGCCATTCAAAAAATTATCATTGCTGGTATCCCTACACTTTGGGCATACTTTGACAAATTAATGGTAAACAGTTTTGGTGCACCTTTTTATTCAGGCATCATTCCTGTTTTTTTGATATTTAGTGGAGCAATATGGTATGGACTACGCCGTGCTGAACGGACGGGCAATGGCCTGCTGCAACGCATGGTGGTTGCAATGGGTGTTGTTGTTATAGCCTATGTAGCGTATGGTACCGTAATCGTCCGAGCGAACGCGAACACGCCAATCAATATGAACGACCCTTCAGACCCGATGCGGTTGTTGCCCTATCTGAATCGCGAACAATATGGTGAACGCCCATTACTTCGCGGCCCTTCCTTTGATGCCCAACCCGTCGGGATCAAATCGGAAGAACGATATGGTAGGGTGGGAAATAAATACGCAGTAGTGGATGAAAAAGTTGATTATGAGTATCCAACAGTAGGGCAAACGCTTTTTCCAAGAATGGGCGATTATTCACAAGGGCGGCCTGCGCTCTACAGAAAATGGATTGACAAGCCATCAGGCGAGCCAACATTTGGCGACAACATTGAGTTTTTCTGGAAATATCAGCTTGGCTGGATGTATTGGCGCTATTTCATGTGGAATTTCTCTGGCCGACAAAATGGAGATCAGGGCTATTATTCCTGGGACCCCACAGCAGGCAACTGGATCACCGGCTTTGATGCGATAGATGCAAATCGTATTGGAAATCAGGAAGCATTGCCTGATTTCCAAAAATACAACCAGGCCAGGAATAAATATTACCTGATTCCATTCCTGCTCGGATTGCTCGGCGTGTTTTTCCATTACCGAAAACGTCCGCGTGATTTTGCTGCAATAATGGCGCTATTCATCATTACAGGCATCGGCATCATTGTTTATTCCAATCAGCCGCCCAATGAGCCTCGGGAACGTGATTACGTTTTGGCTGGTTCGTTTTTCACCTTCTGTATTTGGATTGGACTGAGTGTTGTGGCAATTTGGGATATGTTGAATAAAAGCCTGAAAGCTGCTGCAGGCCCACTTGCCATAGCTCTTTCGCTTTCTGCCCCGCTTTTGATGGTGACTCAAAATTGGGACGATCACAGCCGGGGGCACCATTATGGAAGTCGCGACTATGCCAGCAACTTTCTCAATTCCTGCGAACCCAATGCAATCATATTTACTTATGGCGACAACGACACCTATCCGCTCTGGTACTGTCAGGAAGTAGAAGGTATCCGCCTGGACGTTCGGGTAGTAAACCTGTCGCTCATTGCTGTAGATTGGTACATAGACCAACTTCGGAGAAAAGTGAATGACTCAGCTCCCATAGAAATGAGCATCCCACGCGAACAACTGCGTGGATTTAAACGGGTACAAACCCCTTTTTATGCACCACGGGGCGAACAGGAACAGGACATCCGCCAAGTGCTCAAATTCCTGGGAGAAGATCACAAACAAGAATCAGGAAGTGGCCGAGCATTTGACACTTATTTGCCCACCCGAAAAATGTTTATCCCCGTAAACAAGAAGTGGTTTATTGACAATAAAATAGTTCCTGCAACGGACTCTACGTTGGTTGACACCTTGCATATTGATCTGGGCAAAGACAAAAAATACATCATCAAAGACGAGTTGGCCATGCTTGATATTGTGGCTTCCAATCTTGGCAAACGCCCAATTTACTGGGCCGTCACCTGTCGCGAAGACAAATTGCTGGGTCTTGAAGATTACCTCCAATTGGAAGGCTTGGGCCTTCAGGTTGTGCCCAAAAAGGTGAGGAGCTCCATGGAGGCCTATGGCATCATCGGCTCAGGCGGTGTAAGCACCGATAAAATGTACCAAAACATCATGGAGAAGTGGAAATGGGGCAATTTTGACAAAGAGCGCTCTTATGTAGATCGGTCCTATATGCCAAGTCTGCAGACCATGCGGGTGAGCACCATTCGTCTGGCTCGCCAACTGGTGGTGGATGGAAAGAAAGACAAAGCAGTGGCCCTGGTTGACAAATACTTCGAGGTGTTCCCAAGGATGAACTTTCCTTACGACCAGTTTACGGCCTTTATGACCGATATTTACGCACTTTCTGGAGAGAAGGTCAAGGCCGCAAGCAAAATCCGGGAGATAGCCGATCAAATGGAACAACAATTCAGGTTCTATGAATCGCTTGATTCAGATTTCAAAAGGGGCTACAAGCAAGATAATGATTACACTATATCAACCGTGCAAAATCTTATGAAAATGGCTGCAAACATGGAAGACAATGCACTCTTGCAAGAACTTGAAACAAGGTTCAAGCCATTTTTGCCCAATATGCCCAAAGGCGGTCCACAAGGGCTGCCAAATTAACTTCTGCATGCCTTGTATTACCTGAAACCCAATATTTTAAATTTTAACCACTTAAGTGGCTGAGCAACTAAAAATGTTTAATTGCTCAGCTACTCACAAATCATTATCTTATGGCACATTTCACGCGCATCGCATCAGCCACTTGGCAAGGTTCCGGGGCAGAGGGTTCCGGTTCGCTTTCCGGCCCGTCGGGCGTACTTAACGAGACCCCTTATTCATCTGCCAAACGTTTCCAAAATGAATTCGGCGTGGATGGCACAAATCCTGAGGAGCTTATCGCTGCAGCCCATGCCGGTTGTTATATTATGGCCCTTAGTTACCAACTTTCTGGTGCCGGGTTTCCTCCCAATGTACTTCGTTGTTCTGCCATAATTGATATGGAAAAAGGGGACAGCGGATGGGGTTTTGAAAAAATCACCCTTCAACTGGAAGCGGAAGTCCCAGGTATCAGCGAAGATAGATTTAATGAGTTGGCCAATGTGGCAAAGGCTGGTTGCCCGGTAAGCAAAGCGCTTAGCGCGGTTCCGATTGAACTGGAAATTTTGAGTTTCAATTAGGAGCTTTATAGTTGATCTGATTATGAAAAATCTATTTTTGTACGGATTAGTATTTTTCTCTTTCAGCCTTGCTGCGCAAAGCCCATGGTCGCGCAACAGAGCTGGTTTTTTTGTGCAAGCGTCCTGGAATTTCATTCCGACCTATACAACTTTATTTGGAGCGGATGGCAAGGACATTGTGCTGGAACGTGCGGTATCCGAGCAAAATTTCCAGGTGTACGGGGAGATTGGGGTTAGCAAGAAAACAACCTTGATTGCCTCGCTCCCATTCCACATTAATGAACGCGGAACCTCTAACCCGGACTCACCGCACATGTTTGCGGTTGAAGACTCCGGCAGTATTGCTGGCCTGGGCAATGCAACGCTTTCGCTGCGCCACCAATTTTTGAGCGGGAAATTGGCCTTGGCAGGTACGCTTCGGGTAGGATTCCCTGCCATCGCGAATTTTAAAGCGCCCGGCTTACGCACGGGATACAACGCACTTACAATCCTGCCAATGGTCAATGCCGGTATGGGCTTTAAAAAACTATATTGGTTTGCTTATGGAGGCTATGGCTATCGTAGCAATGATTACAGCCATTTCTTGAATTTTGGAGGAGAAGCAGGGTTTAAATTAGGCAAGGTTTGGCTTGTTGGTTTTTCTGAAACCGTATTTTCCCTGGAAAATGGCTCGCAAGGCTTGCCGGCCCTCGACGAATTGACTGGGCTGTATGTAAACGATCAAGGCTGGGTTTCGATCGGAGCCAAAGCGATATGGGAGATCAACCGGTCCCTTGGAATTACAGTTTCTGGAGCAGGCGCCCTTTGGGCTCAAAACGTACCAAAAAGTCCAGGGATAGGCTTAGGGGTCTATTTTAAGTTGAATTAGTTCGTTTGAGCGACAAATTACCTACGCTCGTCGTGAAACCCTGTAATGCTATTTGTAAAAGCCTCCATTTTTGCGCTCAATTCGGATCATTTCACAGATCCAACATTCTATCATAAAAACTTTGATAAACAGTAATGCGCAGAAATCACGAAATTGACTACAAAGTTTATGGCGAAGAGATGCAGTGCCTTGAAGTAGAACTTGACCCACAAGAAACAGTTATTGCGGAAGCCGGTAGTTTTATGTTCATGGACAACATGATCGAGATGGCTACCGTTTTCGGCGACGCAAGCGAGCGCACTGAAGGTTTTTTTGGCAAATTGATGACCGCCGGGAAAAGGGTGCTTACGGGCGAAAGCCTGTTTATGACCACTTATACCAATCAGGGCGGCGACAAACAACGCGTCACTTTTGCCGCCCCGTATGCAGGTAAAATTGTTCCTTTGGATCTGCATGCACTTGGAGGAAAAGTGGTCTGTCAAAAAGATGCCTTCCTATGCGCGGCGAAAGGCGTTCAAATTGGCATAGAATTTCAGCGAAAACTAGGTACGGGTCTTTTTGGTGGTGAAGGGTTTATCATGCAAAAACTCGAAGGAGACGGATTGGCGTTCGTCCATGCCGGCGGTTTCATCCTGGAACGAGAACTGCGTGCAGGAGAAAGCTTGCGCGTGGACACTGGCTGCATCGTAGCTTTTACCAAAGAGGTGAATTACGATATTCAGTTCGTAAAAGGAATACGCAACATGGTTTTTGGCGGCGAAGGCTTGTTTTTCGCAGTACTGCGCGGTCCTGGTAAAGTATGGCTTCAATCGCTTCCTGTGAGCCGTTTGGCTGCTAAATTGGCCTCCTACAGCAGTGGTGGCAAAGAAGAAGGAAGTATTCTCGGAGGTCTGGGCCGAATGGTAGATGGAATTTAACCATAAATGCCGAGGCTTTTCTTTTAACATCAATTCATCTTTTCAAAACGAAACTGCAAAGCTATGCTAAGAGTGCTCATAGTAGACGACGAACCGCTTGCACTGGATGTGCTTGAAACCTATATCTCCCAAATGCCCGAACTCCAATTGGTTAGGCGCTGCTCCAATGCCCTTGAAGCCAACGAAGCCCTGAAAACATCTGAGATAGATCTCATGTTCCTCGATATCCAGATGCCGCAGCTGACCGGGATTGATTTTGTAAAAACGCTGAGCGATCCCCCTATGATCGTTTTTACCACAGCTTACCCAAATTACGCTATTCAAGGTTTCGACCTCAATGCGCTGGATTACCTGCTCAAGCCTATTTCATTAGACCGGTTTATGAAGGCTGTCAACAAAGCGGTAGAGCAGTCAGAATTAGCCAATGCCGACAATATTCAAGGTGGCAACCCCGCCGTGAACGACAGCCTGGATTTTTTCTTCGTCAAGGCCGACAAGAAATTGGTAAAGGTCAATTTTGACGATATTATTTACATTGAAGGTTTGAAGGACTATGTCATTATCCGACTCGTCCAAGGGCGTGTCATCACACTTCAGACCATGAAAAACCTGGAAGAACGATTGCCCAAGCATCTGTTTCGCCGCATACATCGGTCATTTATCGTGGCAATGGACAAAGTACTGGCCATTGAAGGCAATATGGTGGAAGTGCAAGAGAAGGACAAACCCAAACTATTGCCCATTGGCAAAAACTACCGGGATGATTTACTGAAATTGATCGAAAAAAAGCGGCTTTGAACCGGGCGCATTAGGGTTGAATGTACCGCTTTTGAATGTACCGCTTTAATTCCTCTAAATACCCCTCACCAACCGGTATTTCCCACGCGCCTATTTTGAGTTCCCGATTTCGAATAGAATCTATTCGTTTTAGATTGACAATGAAAGATTTATGCACCCGCATAAATTCTTTTGGCGGCAATTTTTCCTCGATACCCTTGAGGGTAGATTTTGTCAATACTGGTCTGGTCTGGTTCGTCAGAAATATCTTCACATAGTCTTTCATGCCTTCTATATGGGTGATTTCTGAACAGACGATCTTTACGAGGGAATATTCTACATTGACAAAGAAAAATCCAGGAGCGTCGGAGGGTTTTGACAAGACTGCCGCGAGGTTTTTTAGTTTGATTTCCAGGGCTTTGTTAGCCGCTTTGACAAATCGTTCTATCGGGACAGGTTTGACCAAATAATCGACTACATCGAGGTCATAACTTTCCACTGCATAATTGGAATAAGCAGTAACGAAAATGACCAGGGGTTTTTCGGGCAGGGTTTTTAAAAATTTGGTGCCCAGCATTCCCGGCATTTGTATATCCAAAAACAGCAAGTCTATTGATTGCTTTTGCAGCAATTCCATAGCTTCAAAAGCATTTTTGCAGACACCGGCCAATTCCAGAAAAGGCACCTGCTGGATATTGTCTACCAACATCTTGCGGGCCAAACTTTCATCATCTATGGCTAGACAAGTTAGTTTCATAATTTTTCATGTTGGGTGGACGGCATTAACCGCTTTAAACCCAATCAGGATTGTAAATCGATATTCAATCTGGCAATAAACCATCCCTCCAACTCTTCGATTTCCAGGCCATGCGAATTCGGGTAAAGCAGTTCCAGCCGCCTCCGCACATTTTGTAAACCAATCCCGGAGTAACTGTCTTTATCCTCCGTGGAATCTGAGGTAATTTTGTTTCGTACCACAAAAAACAATTGTTTTCCTGTTATTGTCACACTAACATTTATCTCCGGCGATGGAATAAAGCCCACGCCGTGCTTGAAGGCATTTTCGACAAATGGTATCATCAACATGGGTTCAATGACGTACGAAGCAGGTGAGCCTTTCACATCCAGATTTATTTTGACATCCTCTCCAAAGCGGATCTTTTGCAATTCGATATAGTCGTTTAAATAGCCAATTTCTTTTTCCAAAGGAATCTGGGCATCTCCACTCTCATATAGCATGTAACGCATCAATGCAGATAGCTGCAACGTCACTGGTTCTGCCAGGGCTGACTTTGATCGGATCAGATAGACGATGCTATTGAGGATATTGAATATAAAATGTGGACTGATCTGTGACCGTAAAAATGAAAGTTCGGATTTAAGCCGCTCCTGCTGTTGTTCCTGCCTGCCTTTTTCTTCCTGCAATGTATGCCTTACCAGCGCATAACCAATACCTAACGCCGCGGCAAAAAAGACCTGTACCATTCCGCGGAAAGTATGAAAGCCAACTCCTTTGTTTTCAGGAAAAAGCAACCAGTTTTTCAAAATACCCTGCCCTAACATAAACAATAGGGATAAGCCCAAAACAGCCATTAAATAAGTGATCAGGCGTTGCCGCTGCAATAAACGCGGGCCAAGCCATTCCGCAATTATAAAAAACAAGACGACATTCGTAAAGGATGCCGGTAAGATTCTGACAAACAAGTCACGATGGCGATGATCGTCTTCGTCAAATAGAATGAACGGCAGGGCTAACCAAACCGCCCAAAAAGAAAGTAAAAGCAACCTGCGCACCATCGGTTGGGCAAGTCTGCCTTTTCCCATCATTATCATAATTGTACCATATAATGAGCAGCAAAGATAAGGTGGTTAAAAATCCGATGGCCCTCCCGTCATCTCCACATTTTGCCTTTTCATCTACTCTCCCAATTTTTAAGTAATTTACAATGTTCCTTTGCGCCATGAAAAAATACATTCGACCGCTGCTCTATGGCCTGCTGGCCATACTCATACTGGCTCAACTTTATCGCCCGGCACGAAATCTTTCAAACAACCAGACCAACCATGTATCTACCAGTTACCCCGTACCCTCGGAGGTAGAGGCTATTCTACAGCCTGCCTGTTATGACTGCCACAGTAATCTGACACGGTATCCCTGGTATGCCAATGTACAGCCCGTTGCAAGTTGGCTGGCAGGACATACAAACGGGGGCAAACGCCAGTTGAATTTTTCGGAATTCACCAACAGAAGGCTTGCCGTTCAAAACCACAAGTTTGAAGAAATTGTCGAAATGCTGAAGGAAGAACGGATGCCACTTCAGTCATATACCTGGGCGCATCACGATGCAAAACTTTCTGAACAACAACGCCAAACTCTTGTTGCATGGGCTCAATCAAACATGGACAGCCTTGTGGCCAGGTATCCAGCCGACAGCCTTGTATTGAGGCGTAATTAATCACTTCGCCTAACTTTCCCAAGACCGGTTTACATCAAAACCCGATACCTTCAACAACAATTACTACTAATGCAAAAATTTCCTTTCCCTGGCAGCAGAACGGTCCTGTCAACTATACTTTTGACTGTCTTGCTGCCTCTCTCGCTTTTCTCGCAATTCCCGCAAGAGGGGCGTCCGGGCGCAGGTGGCAACCCCGCACAGTTTAATATCGGTCGTTTTTATGGAAAGGTAGTTGACGAAGCCACCGGAGAACCCCTGGCTTATGCGTCAGTGCAACTGATGGGGATGCAATTTGATACCGTGAGTCGCAAAATGACAGAACGAATGATTGCTGGTCAATTAACACTTAGCAATGGAGAGTTTAGCCTCGAAAAATTGCCTGTTCGGGGGGAATATACCCTGAAAATCAATTACTTAAGTTACGCTTCTCTTGAAAAAAAGGTGTCATTCGGCAATCCCGGAGCCAATAGAGGAACTGGTAGGCCCAACGGAAACGGAGGCAATCAAGCAGCGATGGCTGGCGCCGTGGACAAGGATTTAGGCAATATTAAACTAGCAGCGACCTCGGAGATATTAAAAGAAGTAGAAGTTCTTGGAGAAGCAAGCAAGGTACTACTTGCGCTGGACAAAAAAGTGTATCGGGTGGACAAAGACAATATAGCAGCAGGGGGCACTGCAGAGGATGCGCTCAAAAATGTACCCTCGCTCAATGTTGATATCGATGGCAACCTGACCATGCGTAGCGCAGCTCCTCAACTCTTCGTTGATGGCCGCCCGACCAACCTTACCCTGGATCAAATACCTGCAGATGCTATTGACAATGTAGAAGTTATATCAAATCCATCCTCAAAATACGATGCTTCAGGAGCTGGCGCAGGAATAGTGAACATTGTGCTGAAAAAAGAACGTAGGATTGGGTACAACGGCTCTATTCGCACAGGAATTGACATGCGCGGGCGCATAAATTTGGGAGGTGATTTCAATGCCCGCGAAGGAAAGATCAATGTATTCGTGGGGGGGAACCTGAATCAGCGGCGGTCTTTAAGCTCTGGCGGCACAGATCGCTTCAATTTCCCCTTCTCGGGACAAGAATATCGCCCGGTGACCAATATTTTTCAAAATAACAACGCAGAAAACAATGGGTTCTTCATGACTGGCCGCGCAGGCCTGGACTGGTTTATCAATAACCGAAATACCATTTCATTCAGCGGAAATATTCACGGCGGTGAGATGAACAATGAGGACGACATAAATATCCATACCGATTCACTTCGGTTTGGAAGCGTTTTTGGCAGCAGCGACGCGCTCCGCGAATCCGACACCAAACGCCAATTTCGCAATTACGGCAGCCAAATCTCATTCAAACACCTTTTTCCGAAAGAAGGGAAAGAATGGACGGCCGATGCCAACCTTAACGGCAGCAAGTCCGAAAACGAAGGCTTTTTTGCAACCAATTACCTTAATTCAAGCAACTTTCCTTCCCAGCAAAAACAGAATGGAAGTGGCAGCAACGAGTTTTTCACTTTCCAAACCGATTTCGTGAACCCGCTTGGAAATGGATTGAAGATGGAGTTAGGCGCACGTACCGCAATTAGAAGCTTCAGGAGTGAAAATGCTAATTTTCAGGATTCCCTTGCGGACGGTCAATTTGTGCGGGTGCCTGGTTTTGCTGACCGGTACAAATTTAACGATCAAGTATATGCTGCTTATGGCACCTTTAGCCAATCCTTTAAGAAATGGGGATACCAGCTCGGCTTGCGCACAGAAAGTTCCCAATACACCGGCACCTTGATTGACTCTGATTCCGCTTTCAACGTCAATTTTCCGCTACAATTTTTCCCCAGTGTTTTTTTGACCTACAAGTTGGACGAGGAAGACCAGATTCAGCTCAGTTATACCCGTCGTATCAACCGCCCGAGTTTTTTCCAACTTATCCCTTTTCCGGATTTTTCTGATTCGCTCAACCTTTCGCGCGGCAATCCAAACCTGGTGCCCGAGTTCAACAACTCTGTGGAACTCAATTATCAGAACGTGATCAACAAAGGCCACAACCTCTTGATAACAGCCTATTATAAACGCTCCACCAACCTCCTTACCCGATATCTTTATCAAGAATACGACCCTGCGATTTATCGGGACACCGTAATCGTTTCCACTTACCAGAACGCCAATTCAAGCCAGGCGTATGGGATGGAGTTTACGCTCAAAAACAATTTTTGGAAAGTACTTGAATTGACTACCAACCTTAATTTTTATAATTCTAAGGTTGATGCTAACAATGTTCAAGATGGTCTTGAAAATCAACAATTTACCTATTTCATCAAGGAAAATATCAGCCTGAAATTGCCTAAAAGTTTTACCGTTCAATTCAACGGCTCTTACCAAAGTCGCACGGCTTTTGATACAGGAGGAGGTGGCGGGGGCGGCGGCCGTGGGCACGGCGGCGGCAACCCATGGAGCGGTCCTACCAGTACGGCACAAGGCTATACAATTCCAGTATGGTATGTGGATTTTTCTGTTCGGAAGGACCTCTGGAAACGGACAGGCAGTATAACCCTAAGTGTTCAGGATATTTTTCGGTCACGCCGAACAGGCTCTTACACCGAATCTGATTATTTCAACCAGGAGACCTGGCGCCGGCGCGACCCGCAATTGGTACGGGTTAACTTCTCATATCGTTTTGGGAAATTCGATGTGTCCTTGTTCCGCAGAAAAAATACAAGGATGGAGACCGAAGGAATGGAAGGATTTTGATGCTTATAGGCTGTATTCCACTGGATTAAAATAAAATGCAGCTTACAAAACGAAGTGGTCTCAATGCTTGTTGCCTCTCAACTCCTGGCTGGATACGTTGCCACATAAAGCATTTTATCCTTATACGAACATTTTTGCCTGAAGCCCTTCTGGTCAAAAAATTTCACACTTGGGTACGCCAATAAGGTTCGGCCTAGTACATTTGCCCGGCCTCAACCCATTTGGCAATCAAAAAGCACACGCGGATCAGAGCGATTTGGTTTAGGCTGACCTACTAAACCAAAGTCTCTTATGCGTCAGTCTTTGATTACATGGTATTAACAAAAAAACTACGTGTGCAAATTTTAGATGCTCTTTTGGCCCGTATTATCAAGGCCAAATACAAAATGGTTGATAAAATGCTTGCTGACCCAATTGGTTGCCAGGAGCAACTGATGCAAGAGTTTGTTCATGTAGGCCGACAAACCAAATTTGGGCAAGATCATGATTTTGGTTCCATCGAAAATTACGAGGATTTCAAAAAAAGGGTTCCTATAAGAAATTACGAAGAAATTCTACCCTATATAGAACTGGTAAAATCCGGCGAAAAAAATGTGCTTTGGCATGGTAGGCCTATCTTTTTAGGCAAAACATCGGGTACCACCAGCAAAACAAAATACATTCCGGTAACAAAAGATTCGTTGAAAAACCAAATTGATGCTCCACAATATGCTGCGCTCAATTACTCCCACAGATACAGCGAATATTCATTTTTGAAGGGAAAAGCATTCCTGTTCTCAGACGGTCATTTTTTTGAAGACGTAAATGGCTTTAAAACGGCGCCTATCTCGACAATCGCTAACAGCATGGTTCCCGAGTTTTACAAATTGCTGCGCCTTCCCTCTGATAAAATAAATGCCATCCCTGTTTATGAAGAACGAATAGAGGCTATGATCGGCGCTTCTTTGGCAAAAGATGTGCGCACAATTGTTGCAATGCCCGTCTGGCTACTTGTGTACCTGCGCACATTAAAGAAAAACACAAACAAGTCATTCAGAGAATTATTCCCCAATTTTAAATTGCTGTTACTCAGCGGAATGGATTATGAACCATTCCTGCCTGAAATTAAAAAATACATTGATATGCCTTTTGATGTGCTTGAAACCTACCCATCAACGGAAGGTTTTATTGCCTATCAAGACCGTTTGGAGGAACGCGGCATGCAGTTGGTGCTTAACAATGGAATATTTTTTGAGTTTGTGCCTGTGGATGCCTTGTATAAAGACCATTCCAGGCGGGTTTCATTAAAAGATGTCGAAGTCGGGGTGAATTACGCCATCGTATTGAATACAAATGCAGGGCTTTGGGGCTACATCAATGGCGATACAGTACGGTTTAAAACAGTGTTTCCCCACAGGATTGAAATTACCGGAAGAATTGCCCAATATATTTCTGCTTTTGGGGAGCATGTGATGGCAGAAGAAACGGACAAATCAATCGCTGAAACGGCAAAAGAATGCAATGCAACAATCATTGAATATACTGTAGCTCCAAATATTAAGGATGATGGCAGCAAGCCTTTTCACGAGTGGTTTATCGAATTTGGAGAAATACCAAACGATTTGGCCGAATTTGCCGAGCAGCTAGATCAAAAGATCTGTGCACGGAATTTTTCATACAAGGATGTGGTCACCCACAAAGCAATTGATCCATTAAAAATCACGCTGGTGCCCAATGGTGGATTTGAAAAAGTGCTTCGTGTTTTAGGAAGAACCGGATTGCAGCAAAAGGTGCCACATTTGAGAAACGATTATGATTTTGCGCAAAAATTGAAGGATGTGCTTTCCATCTAAACGGGCGGGTAGGTGTGTGGGCCGTCAAAATGTAAGCCAGTAAATTTTTTGCCCAAAGGGAAACTGGGCAAAATCTCCCCTGGTTTGTATAGGTAGCCCAATAAATTGTCGAAGGAGCGGTTTTCCAACATCAGCACCACAACATGCTTGACATCGTCGATTGGATTTTGCATATTTTTTGCCATGGGAAATATCAACGCTTGAAAAATGAAACAAAGGTGCGAAACGGCTATAAATCCCAGGTAATATTATTGTTAATATGTAAATATTAATTCCTTATCAATTTGACCAACCAAACTAAGCCGATACACGGGAATCCGATCCAGAGCACTTCACTGGCCAAAACCTCAAGCCCCCAAGGGCTAATAAAATCACTTACAGACATCGGTGAAACCTGTATGGGACGCCATGGAAAGAAAATCCGTTCCACGCTAAAAGGCCACCACAATGCACAACCCCGGCCGCCATTGGTCAACATGTCCAGCAGCGGGTGGGAGCACATGCTTAGGATGAACCAGCCAGTTATTGGGCCGATCGTTTTGGCAGCAATATGATTACCTAAGAGCCTGCTGCTCCATAACCAGCCAATTAACCCGCCAGCCACTATAGAAAATATTAAGGAATGGGTCCAGCCCCTATGGCCCCATTCGCTGGCGTAGGGAATTCCGAACCGAAAAGATAAAACATCGAGGTCGGGCAAAAAAGCGCAAAAACCTGCAACAAGTAAGGTGCCCGGGCCTACTTGTTTTGGAAATAAAGTGTAGCCGATGGCGGTAGATACTGCAATGTGTCCAAAAATGGATGCCATACTGAGGTTTCGTTACTTTTTTTTGAAGGACCAGGTAATACTGATCTTTGCGGCCTCACGCCCGTCAGGTAAGGTGGCGATAGAATTAGCCTGCAAGACCTGAGGATTGCCAGTTTCAAGTGCTTTTTGAATTGCAGCATGAATTGCAGCACCATCTGAACATGTGAACGTCAAGGTATCATTGGCTTTAACAAAAAAAACTGCCTCAATATGAGTGACCAACATCGAAACAGGAGGTTTTTCTTGTAGGAGTGCCAAGGCAATCAAACCGGTTGAAAGTTCGCCTGCCGCGCATTGTGCTGCAAAATAGATTGAACGGAAAGGATTTTGCGAACGCCAGGTAAAAGGCAACATGACCAGACATTGCTCCGGACTGCAGCTTCGAACGCGAATGCCCATAAACCATGCTGCAGGCAGTTTCCAAAGCAGGTACATGCGCATTATCCAGGATGTATTGGCTAAGCGAAGAAATTTTGATTGAGTCAAGGTAATGTTGTTTTTACACGCCTAAAGGCAAAATGGATATAATAATGAGATGTTTTTACCCGCCGTTTTTACGCTTCCAGAAGGCCAGTCCGAAGCCTTTCCACATGTCCTCAAAGGTGTCATAATCTCTTTGAAAGCTGATACCAAGGCCAAATCGCAAACTTCGCTGGCCAGACACATCAGGCTCCAGGCGTTGGTAAGCTTTCAGCCGCCATTGGCGATTTTCGGTAATGGCGAATTGGACCATGACATCTTCCCCAAGAAATCCATCGGCAGTAGCAACACCCGGCCCACCGAGGCCAAATTGTGAACCAAATTGCACTGTAAGCCGGTCGTTTTTAAAACCGCTGCTTAAGCGGAGGTTTACTTCTCTGCCGCCCAAGCGGTTGGGGTCGGACAACACATCGTTTTGGTAATCACTATACACAATATCAAAGTCGAGGCTTGACACGGCGCCACCAAACCATTCGGAAGCCAGTCCTGCAAGATAATTGGAGAATTGGTTGCTGATCATTTGGGTCAACGTATTGAAAGCCGTAGCCACATAATCCGAGCTTTGTATAAAACCAGCACTCGATGGGGGCAAAAACGAGCCAATCACCACCAATCCAAATACCTGTCTGGAGAGTTCAGCCTGATCCTGTCGCAATAACCGCAATTTGGTGTCGGTCACTGATTTAAGTTCGCTGGAGATGTTGGGGAAATTCAGGCCAAAGGTGATATTGGGCTTCAACAAATCCCCCGACAAGTTCATACTGACAATAACCCGTGTAGCCTTTGCGGCTTCGTCGAGCAGTCGAGGTCGCAAGGTGCGGAGCAATTCCAGTTCAGCCTTGACGAAGTTATAAACTGAAGTGTTTACCTCATAGGTCGCATCGAGGTTTATGCGGGCGCCGTAAGGGTCGCCATACCAATTGATTGTGCCACCCTTGGTCACCACAAATGGCTTATTAACAAAATTGAAAAGCGTGAAAAGGTACTCTCCCCGCACAATCTGGTAGCCACCATACATGGTAAATTCGCCTTCACGGTTGATTCCCAAGCGAATATTGCCTTCTCCCCGGCCTTTGATGATATCGCCAGCCTGTTCATCAAAAATGAGTTGAATTTCGGCCTGTTCCGTCATCGACAGATCCATTTCGAAATTCAAGCCTTTGAGATCGCTGATAACAAAACTTCTGTTCTTTCTGTCTTCCGCTTTTGGCTTATTCTTGTCAAAGTTAATAAACTGGATATCCTTGGCGTCTTCCGTGGAAGTAAGTGGGATAAAAAGCCGGGTACCTGGCCCTGTTGTGGCTTCTATTGCAATATTGGTACGGCTGAATGATCCTGTAAAATCTGCCACAAAGCTTCCTTCTGCCCGGCCATAATAAAGATCACTGTCACTTGCCGAGGTATTCATCACCAAAAAATTTTCATCCTTTGACTCCACCCTGCAGTTAACCCGCCATTTCTTAAAATATTCGTGTTCCAGTCCTCCGTAGACCAGTCCAAAGTGTTGGCGGGTAGCATCGTAGATGGTATCGCCATCTGCTGAAATTTTGTTTCTTGAAAAGGTTACGGGCTGATTTTTGAAGTAAAACAATGTTTTCAGGTAATCGAGTTGAAATCTTCCCTCCTTTACCTTGAGCAAGCCTTCAACCGTTGGGTGATTGAGGTCTCCCTTTGCCAATAACTTGGCCTCAAACAGGCCTGTTGTTTGGGATATTTCAGGCACAATGGTTTCAACCACCTCGAGTGGAAAGCTATCTGCTTTAATATCGGCCACAAATTCGTTTGGAAAAAGGTTCATGCCCATACCCTCGAGCGGCATTTCTGCGCCTCCCTCGTTTGGGAAGAGGTAGCCGCCAGCTACCCTAAGCCGTTGGTTTCGGGTTGTTTTATCAAACAAAAACACCTTTCCAGAAAATGGTTTAGACAGGTCCTGAAGGTCAAAATTGCATAACAGCTCACCGTAGGGTTTTTCGTTGATATAGAGCATCTCAGAGAGCAAATCCACCCGGATTGCCTGCATTAAAAAAACATCCTCGATCCTGATTTCAAAGTCATAAGCTTTACCCCGCAAACTGATCTGTTCTGAATTCAAAAACCGATTGACTTCACTCAAATCAAAATTGGTCAATGCGAATTTGACGCCCCGGCCTTGGTTCAAGCTCTCAAGATTTATCCGTTTTATGCCATTGAACAATTCCAGGTCTTTAGTTTCCAGGTAATTGGTTCCAAACCGTATAAAATTGTCCTCTTCTATCAACCATTCCTGACTGAAGAGTTTTATTTTTGAAGCATTGAAACTTAATTGCCAAAGTGAATCGACAACAGAAAGCTCTCCATTGAGGTAAATACTTTCTACAATGCTGTTGGGGGTTTCATCTTTTGCCTCCAATTTCAGGTGAAAAACATCCCCGACAAGCGGCCCGCCCAGGGTAATGGCCGGGAGTTTGTTTTTTTTGCCTATCGTGTTCTTCGGCAACCGCAGATAAAGCCAGGCAGAATCGCCAATGCTTTGCCAGCGAATACTTGGATCGTGCAATTCGGTGTCTCCAAAACGAATTAGCGGGGTTTCGACTACAAAGTATGCGTTTCCTCTTCGAGCATCTACATTGGCAACGGCGCGCACATTTCTCAGCGTATCAAGGCTTGACGATATAAGGTGGGAAAAATTTCGAGAGTTTCTGATTTGAATGTTCAGGTCATAATGGTCTGTAAGTGGCATGGAGTCTTTGGCTGGTAGCCCAAGTTCTTCTACAAACGCCGGATGGTATGTTCCAAGAAGGTTCAGCAGGTTTTTCGGAGCGCGAGCAATGCTGAAATCGCCAGTCATCTGCCCATAGGCTACATCAGAATCGAACCCAAAAAAGCGAGTGCCATCAGGCCTGAAATAGGAGCTAAACCTCAGGTAATCAAGGCTATACCAGGTTTCCAGGTCTTCCAGAATTTTAAAATTTTGCAAATGAGCGGAACCGACTATCTCATCCACATTCCGCCCACGGAGTTCCAATTGCTTGATATCTCCCATCAGAACCCAATCCTGTTTGACCAGTTTGAGTTTGCCCAAATCAAGACGCCGAATCTTTGCTGAAAAGTCAAAAATAGGAATGGAATCCTTAAAATTAATATTTCCATCAAAGCCAAAGTCCACATTCGGGTCATCACTTTCTACTTTTCCATCAAACACATATTTTTCAAATTTACCGTTCAACTTGATGTCGCGATAGTTATATTCTTTATAAAAAAATGTGTCAATTTTTCCGCTCACTCGCGCATCGACGGTTGCAAGGGTAAGCCCGGTCGAATTATCTGCTACGTTGACCTGAAATGAACTGGGGCCAAAATTTCGGTCACCAGTCCATGTCGCCATATCAAAGCCGTTCATTTTTAGGTCCCCTCGATAATTTGCCTTTTCTGGCCCGTTCTTGAGATTCAACTGCATATCGATCCGGCCTGGGCCCAAACTTGTGGCAAATTTGCCGTATAGCACATGGTCGAAGCCGTCAAAAAGTTGATAGCTGCCATTGAATGATATCTTGTCAAGTTTGAGAAATTGTTTGGGAGGTCTGAATCCCGGTACAATTCGGGCAATTGTGCTCATATCTGAAAACAATTCTTCAAAATCGAAATTCAGGACCATCGGCTCATCGTTGTCGCCAAGTCCTCTGCCGTCAAACTCCCCGCGCACCCGTGTGGAATTGCCCAATCTGATGTCCATATCATCTGCTTTCAATTTGCTGTTCAACTTCCCGATCAGCCTGCCGGATATGTCTGCGATCAGGTCTTTGTTGTTTTTAAAGAATTCGTTGTTAAAAACTGTTTCATCAAAATGGCGGACATCGCCCAGGCGGAATTTTGAGCCGGGTGAAAGCCGTATGTCCATGGTAACTTTTTCGTTGAATTCGCCTAGTTGATCAAGCCAGGGGTCATCTGCCTCGGTGTCATCATAACGGAGCACAATTGTGTCGCCTATTGAAGAACCTCCAACTGTTTCAATTTTTGCACCATAAAGCGCTGTCAGCGAATCGGTAAGCAAAAGTCGCCGCGCCTCGCCATGCGCCACTTTAAAGCCGCACCTTTCCTGTGCCGCAAAGTGTTTGATAGCACCAAAAATATCAAAAACATCCTCCGTCGTTGGCCTTCCGTCAGCACCCACTGCAGGCTTTTCCCCTATGTAAATTTCGACCCTTTCAAGATGAGCATCAATATTTTGGACGTCCAAATGGTTATAGTCTATCACTTCTGGCAATAATTCTTTAGCCACAGCGCTGCGAAAATTATCGAACCGGAAGCTGCTGTTTTGCAGTCGCACCTGGCCCAAAGTAACAGCCAAGGGTTTTGATATCTTGAGTGTGTCTGTTTTGAGCGACACGGGCCTCACATAAGGCACAAAACCGGGCGGTGGATAACTTCTCTTTTTTTCAAAATCGAACTTGAAACCAACAAAGAATAGCGATCGAACATCAATTGAGTTTTTAGCCAAATCAATATGGTTGATTTTCACATTGCCTTCTTCGACTTTGAAGGACATGGTTTTGGTCCGAATCTCACCTTCTCGAAACGAATTTCGTTCGTCAATAAACACCACATCCAACAAATTCAGATTCTGAACCTTTATTGAAAATGGGGATTGCTTTTTTTGCTTTTTAGCAGGTCCCGCTCCGAATAATTCGCCCAGCCTAAAGAGCAATTCATTGAGATTATCCCTACGCTGGTCGGCCCTTTTATGCAGGTAAATTTGGGCATGAGAAATGTTTATTTCGTTGAAATCCAACCTGTTCCAGAGAATGGAAAAAAAATTGCCCGACAAGCCCGCACTAAACTTTTGGGCAAAAAGCAGCGTGTCGCCATTCAAATCTTCAACATAAAGTCCTTCCAGGATTACGTTGTCAAAAAATTCGATGTCCACGCGCTTCAGTTCCACCCTTGTTTGGAGTTCTGAGGAAAGGTAAGTAGTGGTTTTAAGTACCAGCCAGTTTTGTACTGAAGGGAGTTGGAGAACGAAATAGAGTGCAATGAGTACGACGACAATGCCGAAAAGGATGTTTTCGACCCGGCGCAACAAGTTTTTCAGCAGACGCCATACGAAGGCTGTGGGCTGTTGGGGCTGCAAAGGCTGCTGCTCAGGTGCGGGCTTTTCTGTCATGCGTGCGATTGAACTGCAAAGAAACGCAGGTTTTATCCCAAAAAGTGCATCCGAACAAGCAATCTCTATACTTTTGGGTTTTTATTAAATGAGTGTCCTTCAAGATTTTACTTTGAGCGGAATTGATCGTTCTTTTGATTGTTTGAAAGTGAATTGAGTTGCTTGAAGCGTTAGAAATACTTCATAATCAGACGATTTTAAGGGCCTGATCCTTCAAAACTACTTTGCGCCAATAATATTACTACCTACAACGTCCAAAAAACATGGAAATCGCATTCGGATTAATTGTGCTTGCGCTGATCGTTTTGGGCCTCATAAATCGCAAAAAAGAAAAAAAAGTCTGGGTTGAAGCAGAACGTTTTGAAGAAAGCGGCAATTGGATTGACAAGCGTTCTGGTGAGCGTGGCACCTACGGCTCGCTTGACGATGAAATGGAGGCCGGCAGAAGGTATATTGCCAACAAAAGCAAAATCAGCATATTGGCTCAGGCGATACAAAGCTTTTTGTTCCTAAATCACCCTGGTTTTTCCAAACTTGAAAATGAGAAAATAAAACACCACCTCAGTTTCTGTAAATCAGAAGTCCAGGGCTTGCTTGAGCATATATCCATGCTTGAAAGTGGTCAGGTAATCAGCCTGGAGCCGTTTGATATTCCTGATAATGACCTGCGTACTGCTTTAAAAAAACAGGTATTGGATCTATCTTTCGAGCATTTCCCCAGATTGTTGGACCTGGAAATTGAGGAGATCAAAAGATTTGACCTTGCTACGGAGGTTCTCGCCAGCCGGGTTTTGTCGGAAATTGAGCGTATAAACCATGCCTAGAAAATTTTATATCACGGTTGTCAAAGATGCAGGCTATTGAACAAAATATATCACAAGCCGTTTTAGCCATTCATTACTAAAAATTTCAATTGTAATATTTTTCATCTTTCACCTATTTTGAAAAAAAACGGGTGCAAACGGCTTGAAAAATTTAACTTTGCGCCGAAAAAAATACAGCAGCACAATACATGAGGCAGTTAAAAATTACGAAGTCCATTACAAACCGGGAAAGCCAGTCCCTTGAAAAGTACCTTCAGGAAATTGGCAAAGTGGACCTCCTGACTCCCGAAGAAGAGGTGGACCTCGCCAAACGCATCAAGCAAGGCGACCAAATAGCCCTCGAAAAACTTACAAAAGCCAACCTTCGCTTCGTAGTTTCCGTTGCAAAACAATATCAGAATCAAGGACTTAGCCTTTCAGACCTGATCAACGAAGGCAACCTTGGCCTCATCAAAGCAGCTCAGCGTTTCGACGAAACCCGTGGCTTCAAATTCATTTCCTACGCCGTTTGGTGGATTCGTCAAAGTATCCTTCAGGCCTTGGCTGAGCAAAGCCGAATCGTGCGGCTTCCCTTAAACAAAGTTGGCTCGCTCAATAAAATCAACAAGGCCTTCAGCCAGTTGGAACAGGAATACGAGCGCGAACCGAGTGCTGAAGAACTGGCAGAAATGCTCGAGATCACTACCGATGAGGTAGAGACCACACTTGGGGTGGCCGCCCGACACGTTTCAATGGACGCACCTTTTGTGGAAGGTGAAGACAATTCGCTGCTGGATGTGCTGGAAAACAATACCATGCCCGGCACCGATTCACACCTGGACTACGCTGATTCCCTGCGCCGTGAGATCGAACGCTCGCTGGGTACGCTCACCGACCGACAGGCAGATGTAATCAAATTGTATTTCGGTATTGGCGTGGAACACCCACTTTCCTTGGAAGATATCGGGGATAAATTTGGCCTCACCCGCGAACGGGTGCGCCAGATCAAAGACAAGGCAATCAATAAGTTGCGTGCTACAAGTCGGAGCAAGCTTCTAAAGACCTATTTAGGCGCATAATCGGTAGTTTGGCCATATTTACGGCGAAAAAACGGAGCTTCGACCCTTAGTTGAATCTCCGTTTTTATTTTTGCTCCAGGCGATCCCGAAGTTTTGCGAAATAAGCAGGCGCTTCCAACAAACGGCTACCATACCATGAGAACAATTCACCATCAACCAGATGAATCCTGGATTCTGGACAAATTTCCAGGAATTCGGCAATATGCTTTTCCGAAAAGGGATATGGCTCGGAAGAAAGTAAAATGGCAGATGCTTCAGCCGCAGCGAGTTGTGCCGGGGATATCTCAGGGTACCTTGAATGCCCGGCAAAGGCATTTTCAAATCCTGCACGGCGCAACATATTATGAATAAAAGTGCCGCTGCCAGCAGCCATATAAGGCTTTCGCCAGATAAGATAAGCTACTTTAGGCTGGTGTCCGCTGACTGGTGACCGGTGATGGGTTAATGACAGGATCTGAGCGAATTTGGTTTCAATTTCATTTGCGATGATATTCGCTTTTTCGGATTTGCCCGTCAATTCACCCAGTTTTCGCATCATATCCAGGGCATCATCGAGGGTGGCAATGTCGCTCATCCAAACCGGGTAGCGTTGTGCCAGAAATTCAATTTGACCCTGTTCGTTTTCTTCCTTGTTGCCAATGATCAAGTCCGGGTTTAGTGCCTCAACTTTTTGAAAATCAATGGTTTTGGTGCCCCCTACCCTATTTTTTTCTTGAAACCATCTGGACGGATGTACACAGAATTTAGTGAGGCCCACTACCTCTGTTTCCAGACCCAAATCTGCCAAAAACTCTGTCTGCGACGGCACCAACGAGACTATCCGGCGAGGCGGCCAATGGCCTAATCTTATACTGCGGCCAATTTGATCTGTGAATATCATTTATGAATATGGCTCCAAAATAAAGTCCCTTGCGCGACCAGTGGATGGTCATCCAATATCCGTACCGTTTTTTGGTGTACATAAAATTAGTTCGGTAAAAATTATCAAATCAGATTTTCAGCAACAAATCTGGCCATGGAAGATTTTGAAGCGTGCACAAATTTTCGCTGATAGAAACGGGTGATCGGATAGCCCAGCCGAGCTATCCACAATCTTGGTCGCGAAAAAGCTTTAAGCACATACCGCACCATTCCATCTGGCATTTTTTCCACCATAAACAACTCTTCACCACATTCGGCATGACCAGGTAAAGTACCATAGGCGAAACCGTATTTATATTGATTATCAAGGGTGTAAACAATGCGACAGGAGTTTAGCCACCATAGCCCCATCACTTTTGCTTGCATGGCAAGCACTTCGCCCTCTTGAATGGATGTGTTTTCGGGCCAAATACAAGCCCATCCACCCGGGAACATTTGCCATTGTCTTATGGCTTCTTTGGCAGCATCCCAAACGGCATCGCCCTGACCCAGTTCAATAAAGTTGAGGTCATTGTCAAAACCTGGAACAGGGGTGTCTTTTTGTGTGCCGCCCACTTCGAAATAACTGAAAGTCAGAGAACTTTCGCAATCCAAAAAGGCTTGAGTTTTTGATACGCTTGGTTTGACAAAAGAAGGCATTTATGCTGAGTTGGGTTGATCGGTGATGATTGGTTCCACTACCCTTTTTTGAAGGCCGCGATGGCCGTTTTGCTAAATTCGGAAAGTGCCAATCGGCCACTAATGGCAGCACGCTCGGCCAGGAGCGCGTCCCATTTTTCAGTGCCTTGCCAGAATATTTTTTTTAATTCAAGCAGCGCTTCGAGGCTATATGCACAAATAGACCGGCAAAAATGATCTATATAAGCGTCGAGTTGCTCAACTGTTTCAAAAGATTCCTGAAAAAGCCCCTGTGTTTTTGCCCAATCAGCGGTGCGCCATTCGTCAGGAGTAAGCGCCATTTGAGCAAATGTTGCCAAACCCACTTTACGTTCCACCGCAGGGCCGATCACAAATGGGCCAAAGCCCACAGCCAACTCACTCAAGCGTACGGAGGCCCATTTGGAAGCAAAACAAATGTCGGTAGCAGCTGCCAGGCCAACACCTCCGCCCACCGCTTTTCCATGCACCCGGCCTACAATTATCTTAGGGCAAAGTCGCATCGCATTGATGACATTCCCAAATCCCGAAAAAAAGGTCTTTCCGGTTTCAAAGTCCTGAATACCACCAAGTTCGTCAAAACTCGCACCTGCACAAAACGTATTGTGTTCTACGCTTTGCAAAACCACCACTTTCGCATCCGGGTTTTCCCCAGCAGCCTTAAATGCAGCAGCCAGATCAGCCAAAAGTCGGCTTGGTAATGAGTTGTGGCTTGGGTGGTAAAAAAGAATGTGCGCCACACCATCACTGGTGAGGTCCGTGCGAACGTAGCCTTGTTGGGTAATATCCATTTTATGGTTATTTGTAACTATTTAGCGCTTGGTGATCGGGGGGCAAAAATATCAATAAGCGCAGCATTCAGTTCAGGCCATTGAAATTCAAAGCCTGCCTGGGTCAACTTTTCTGACGATACCCGATTACTGTTCAATAGTACTGCTGACATTTCCCCTAAAATAAGGCGCAACGCAAAGGCAGGAGCAGGCAAAAGAAAAGCGAGCTGTTTCATGGCTTTGGCTGTGGATTTTATCAAGGCCTTTCCGCGCACCGGGTTGGGTGCGTTAAGGTTAAAAGTGCCTCCAACAGCCTGATTCTCAATTGCCCAAATAAAGGCGCGACAAACATCATCGCGGTGTACCCAAGACCACCAGGCATTCCCGTCGCCAAAATAGGTACCCAGACCAAAGCGCAATGGTTTCAGGATTTCGGCCAAAGCGCCGCCTTCTTTCGCGAGTACCACTCCAATGCGGAATTTCACGGTGCGGATTCCAAGTCTTGGCATTTGATCGGCCGCAGATTCCCATTTTTGGCAACATTCCACCATGAAACTTTGATCAACAGGCGGCGTATCCTCCAACATCCATTGCTCGCCGGAATTCCCATAATATCCAATCGCAGAGGCCGATAGATAAGCTTTGGGGGGGGATGCCATACCCTTTACAGTATGAAAAAGAAGCTCCTCACTTTGTTGCCTGCTCTCTACCAGATCCTTTTTTCGGTCGGCGGTCCAGCGTTTGTCTGCGATACCCGAACCTGCCAGATTGACCACAAAATCAATATCTTGTAGCGCAGCGGGGTCAATTTCACCCAAGGCAGGATTCCAAAAAAACTGGTTTTCTCCCTGGGGCGAACGCGTAAGCAAACGAACCGGATAACCTTGACTTCGAAGCATTTCGGAAAGCCGGATCCCAATTAATCCCGAGCCTCCCGCGATAAGAACAGTGCTTTTTTGCATTTTATTCAAACAATACTTCCAGTATTCAGTTCACCGAAGCTTTTGCTGCATGGCGTCCAGCAATTCTTTGGAAGAATCGCCCTCCAAACCTATCCATTTTCCAAGCGTTTGAAATACAATTTCCGGCCCCAAACCCTTGTCCCGAACAGTTTTTAAAGCCATTGAACCTGCGGATTTTGACAATTTTTTTCCATCCTCATCAAGCAATAAAGGGTGGTGAATGAATTTGACATTTAAAAAACGATCCTCCTTAAGCACGTTTGCCAAATACCACTGCGCCATCGTTGAATCTTTCAAATCTTCCCCTCTAATAATATGCGTTGTTCCATAAAAAAGGTCGTCGGCAAAACTTGCGATCTGATAAGCAGGAATGCCATCTCGGCGGCGCACTACAAAATCAGGGAGCGAAAAACCTGGAGGCGTTTTGATGCGCCAGGCTACATCCGGAGCATCTAAGGAAAGGTTCTGCTCCCTAAATTCAAGAGGATATTGTCCTTCAAAAGCCGCCAATTCTTGCCTGGATTTTTTGCAGGCAAAAAGCATCCCGCGTTGGTGCAGATCGTTCAAAACCAAATCATAACGCTGAACATTATTGGATTGAAAAATCGGGTCGGCATCCCAGTCAAGTTTCAGCCATTGAAGTGTCTCAAAAATATCGGCTAAATATTCTGGCCTTGTGCGGTCATTATCAAGATCGTCTATCCGTAAAAAAAGGCTTGCGAAGGACCCCTTCATGGGAGATCCTCCGCAAGCCTTGGCCGCCAACCAGTTCAAGGTAAAATTAAGGGCATTGCCAATATGCAAAAACCCGGAAGGGGTGGGCGCAAGCCTCAAGCGACTTTCAGTTTTTACGCTGCGTGCAAAATCAAAAAATTGCTTCGCAAACGGCAACATCAGATAATAAGATGATCGGTTATGTCCTGATTGTCCTCTTCCCCTTCCTCAAATAATCGCGCTGCGTCGGCAAAGGCAAAAAACTGGGCGCACGACATAGCAGGAGCCGTATATAAGATACCAATGCCACATAGCAGCACTCCACTGGC
>JBJXGO010000070.1:0-26714 GCA_046160345.1 Saprospiraceae bacterium | reverse complement strand
CATTTGTCATGATCCCCTGCCCTCGAAACGGTTCGGCCAACCAATAGCCGATCTCGTCGAAATGGCCCTCTACGCCAGATTTCAAGAAAAAACCTATGCTGCCGATCAAGCCATGTTCGGCATGACGTATGGCCCAGTTGCAGATGGTACCGTTTTTCTCCCGAACCTCCTGCACATGGCCGAGCCACCAATCGGCATCCCCTTCTTCATAAGGGAATGGGATGGTCAGGGTGTTTTGATAAATAGAAAGGTCGTTGAGATGCCGCAGGAGATTGGCTTTGTCGCTTTGTTGAAAAGCAGTGAGCTGGATATGCTCCTGGACGTACAGTGCTTCCATGTCGGAATTGCTTTATAGCTTAATAATTTGAGGCTGGTAAAAGTTCCGCGGCTGGAAAAATCCTCTTTTACTTTCTAAAACAATCCTGGCTTGAACAAATCGGCCATTTTGGCATTTGATATTCAAATAACATGCCATTTTGTCGCCTCTATTTTTAAGAAAATTGCCAAAATGTAAGGTTTTGGGGAATGGTACAGGGATTGATTAGAAGGAAGCATCGGCTAGAGATTTCAATTTCAACAATTTCTTACCGATGAATTTTTAAACCTTCACTATCAAAATTTTGTAAAAATATGACAGGCATTGTTAAAGTCCAGCCCTTCCCCGCAACCAAATTCTTTTCAAACGGTTTTTTTGATGAACTGCTCAACCGGGGTATTGGTGAGTTTATCGGCAACGACCTTCAGGTAAGCCAGCCAGCAGTAAATGTAACGGAGACGGACGATCAATTTAAGATAGAATTGGCCGCCCCGGGTTTTGAAAAGCAGCATTTCGAGCTCAATGTTGAAAACGGCCATTTGATCGTGTCGGCAAAGCGCGAAGAAAAAACGGAAGAAAATCAACCCGACAAAGCTCGGTTTCTCCGCAGAGAGTTTCGATTCGAGTCGTTCAAACGTTCTTTTAAATTGCCAAGCACAGTGAACCAAGATGCGATTTCTGCTGTTTACGAAAATGGCATAATGAATGTATCGCTTCCTAAAAAAGAAGAAGCGAAACCGGTAATGAAAAGCATTCAAGTCGGTTAAAATGAGTTTTCATAAGGTTAGTTAATAGGGTTTTAGGTGTTTTCATGGAGCCGGGGCAGCAATGTCTCGGCTCTTTTGGTACCAGAATGTCACCGCTACGCGGTTTCCTTGGAGGGTAAAATCTATCCGAAACTCCTGTTGATTAAATGTAGAATGAACATAGACATCCCGAACTTTGCGACTCATGAAACTTTGCCATGCCACTCTACGAACAAATTCAGGAAGCCGCAGCCTTTATCCGCAGCCGCACCAGTTTTCAACCCCGCACAGGCATTGTGCTCGGCACAGGGCTTGGGAATCTTACCGACGATATTAGCGTCGAAACCGAGATCAATTACAAGAATATCCCTCATTTTGCCCAAAGTACGGTTGAAAGTCATCAGGGAAAACTCGTCTTTGGCTCCATGGCACCGGCCACAACAAGGGTAGGAAGTGGGCACTCCGTTGTAGTAATGTCAGGGCGTTTTCACTGGTACGAAGGCTGGACGATGGAGCAGGTGACCTTCCCAATTCGCGTGTTGAAAGCCCTTGGTATTGAACGCATTATCATTACGAACGTCTCCGGCGGAGTCAACCCGCATTTTCGTGCGGGCGACCTGGTAATAGTGCGCGACCATATTAATTTACTTCCCGAAAACCCCTTGCGTGGTGCGAACGACGAACGTCTCGGCCCCCGATTCCCGGATATGTTGCACACATATGATGAGCATTTGCGCCAAAAAACTTTGGAATTTGCTCAAAAACTCGGAATTCGTGCTTTTGAGGGCGTTTATTCGGCACTTCCCGGGCCCAATCTCGAAACACCGGCCGAATACGATATGCTCCGCCGGCTTGGCAGCGATTGCACGGGCATGTCGTCCGTTCCAGAGGTATTGGTGGCAAGACACAGCAATTTACCCGTACTCATGATATCGCTCGTAAGCAATGTCTCTTATCCGCGTTCGGCTATCCGGGTCACCACGCTTGAGGAGGTGATTGCCACCGCTCAAACCGCCGAACCAAATATGCGGTTGCTCATTCGCGAATTGCTTTCCTACCTTTGAGCTTTAATTGCTCGTTTTTTAATAGGGACATAGTAAAGATCATGATTAAAATACTCGCCAACGATGGAATTCATCCCGATGGCCTCCTGCTGCTTGAGGAGGCTTCTTACCAGGTCTGCGAAGACAAAATCGACCAGGAAGATCTCCCCGCCGGTATTGCGGATTACGATGTGCTTATCGTACGCAGTGCCACCAAAGTGACCAAAGCAGTGATTGATGGAGCAAAAAAATTGAAAATTATCGGACGCGGTGGGGTTGGCCTGGACAATATTGACGTGGAATATGCCCAAAGCAAAGGAATTCAGGTGTTTAATACGCCGCAAGCGTCATCCCGGGCAGTAGCCGAACTTGCAACCGCTCATATTTTCACCCTGGCCAGAATGCTTCAGCGCAGCAACCGGGAGCTTGCCTCAGGCGCCGATTTCAAAAAACTCAAAAAAGAATCCGAATCTGGTTTCCAAATCAAAGACAAAATACTTGGCATCGTCGGCTTTGGGCGGATTGGACAGGAGCTCGCCAAAATCGCGCTGGGCCTGGGAATGCATATCCGGGCACACGACCCCTTCGTGAGCGAAGCCGAAATCGGGATTCAACTTGGTGGCGATCATGAAGACCTAAAACTTAGCCTTACCATCCCTACAGAACCTCTGGAGAAGGTTTTGAATAATTCTGATATCCTTAGTTTCCATATTCCGGGCATCGGCAAACCTCTTCTGGGAGCTGCAGAACTTGAAAAACTGAAGACCGGGGCGATTCTTATCAACACTGCCCGCGGTGGTGTGATTGACGAAACGGCCTTGCTTGCAGCCCTGAATTCGGGCAAAATAGGTGGCGCCGGGCTTGACGTTTTCGAAAATGAACCAAAGCCCATGGAAGCCCTGCTGTGCCATCCAAAAGTTTCTTGCAGCCCGCATATTGGCGCCAGCACCATGGAGGCCCAGGCCTATATTGGTATGGAATTGGCTGAAAAGATCATTTCCTTTTTTGGGGACGATAAATAGCCCTTCCAAAAGGCTGTCATTGCTTTATTGTTAAGCCCACAAACACTCAGAATAATTTATAAATCACGGGCTTCGATGGGCTTGCGTCCAAATCCAGGGAGGTGGTTTGGAGGTTTAACAGGTAAAGTCCATCTTTCACGGTATTTGGCACAAAAACCATTTCTGTAATGGTGGCATGTGCCCGCGTGGCATGCGGGTATTTCCAAAAAGCGCGATGGGCAAGCAGCTGGCCTCCATCTTCCTCCCGGTCCACCGAAGGCAAGTCCAATAGCAAGTGCTTCAGGCCGCATTCGACCAGGTATTCAACTGCTTCGTGGTGAAGGTAAGCAGGATTTGTGCCGGAATAGTTTTGCCGAAGCTTTAAATCATCATTAGGCAAAGTTCTGATAATCAAAGCCTTTGATTCGTTTTTTGAAAACACTTCCCGTATCTGGTCTTGAAAGATCACCCTATCGCCCGAATCAGTTCGGCGAGAGTACAGGCTCACGACTTTAGCCAGAAAATGAGATTCCACCAGACACTCGCGCAGCACAAAACGCTCCTTGGCAATATGGCCCACACATTCTGTATGGGTGCCGTTGCCATGAGGGTTGAGCCTTATGTTAAAAAAATTGACCACTCCGCCTTCAGTAGTGCTCCCTACAAAATTGCCTGACCGAACAGGGGAGAACTCAGGAAAGGGTGCCCAAAAACAGTTCGGATTTTCGGCGCCATTGCGCAAAGGAATAGACAGGTCAATGGGATCTGACAGGTCAGCGGAGTAGTTTCGGCCAGCATGATCGAAGTTGATGCGCATTGACTGGTAATTTTGCAATAACTAAGACATTATATGTGCAAAGCCCTATTCTCAGTAGCGGCCAAACACGCTTCTTTAAACGCCTCGGTATAAGTCGGGTGCGCGTGGCTCATCCGGGCAGCGTCTTCGGCGCTGGCCCGGAATTCCATGAGCGCTACGGCTTCGGCAATCATATCGGCAGCACGAGCGCCCACAATGTGTACGCCTAGAATTTCGTCGGTTTCCTTATCAGCGAGCACCTTCACCATGCCCTCCAAGTCCATGCTTGCACGAGCGCGCCCGAGCGCGCGGAATGGGAATTTTCCAGATTTATAAGCCCTTCCAGATTCTTTAAGCTGTTCTTCGGTATAGCCAACACTTGCTGCTTCAGGCCAGGTATAAACCACCCCCGGGATCAGGTTGTAGTGAATGTGTGGTTTTTGACCCAGAATGGTTTCGGCCACAAAAACACCTTCTTCTTCTGCCTTGTGCGCCAGCATTGCCCCACGCACCACATCGCCGATGGCGTAGATACCCGGCATGGAGGTTTCCAAATGGTCGTTCACGGGAATGCGGCCTTTTTCGTCCAACACAATGCCTACATTTTCAAGCCCTAGATTATCGGTGAATGGTTTTCGGCCAATGGATACCAGGCAATAGTCTGCTTCCCAAAAAAGCGTTTTTGATTCGTCATCGCGGCTTTGAGCCGTCACCTTTACCTTTGATTTTGAAGATTTTACGTCGGTTACTCCGTAGCGAAGATGAAATTCCATGCCCAAATTTTTGAGTGACTTCATCAATTCGCGGCTGCAATCGGAGTCCATGCCCGCAATGATCCGGTCCAGAAATTCCACTACATGTACCTTGGTTCCGAGTCGGGCATAAACGCTGCCCAATTCCAGGCCAATTACCCCGCCGCCGATCACGACCATGCTGCCCGGTACTTTTTCGATGTTCAAGGCTTCGGTGCTCGTAATGACCCGGTTTTTGTCGTAATTGAAATTCGGGGGGACAATCGGTTTCGATCCGGTTGCAATGATGACGTGCTCTGTTTCGATCTCTCTTGTTTCACCGCTTTTGCCCGTTATTTTCAAATTGTTCCTGGTCAAAAAAGAACCATGGCCGTACAACACGTCTATCTTGTTTTTCTTCATCAGAAACTCCACACCTTTGTTATTTTCCTGTACAACTTCGTTTTTGCGCCGGATCATTTGGGGCAAATTAACCTTCAGATCCTTCAATTCAATGCCATGCGTGCTGAAGCGATGCTCCGCATTGTGAAAATGCTCTGACGAATCGAGCAAGGCTTTTGAAGGGATGCAACCTACATTAAGGCAGGTGCCTCCCAATACAGGATAGCGTTCGATGATGGCAACTTTTAAGCCCAATTGGGCGCAGCGGATGGCGGCTACATAACCGCCCGGCCCGGAGCCGATGACTGAAACGTCGTATTGCATGGAGGTTTGAGAAGTGTGAGCGGATGTTAGAGCGACTTATTTGTATCTACCATCGCCCTCTTTTGATTGAAGGGCACAAAAGTATTGGATTGCAACTTTTATACGGTAGAACTTTTTAAAAGGGTTTTTGTTTTGGTGTTAAAACATTTAAGTTTGCGTCATGAAATTAGAAATGGAGTTGAAAAGCACCAAACCAATGCCGCCCCGTCAAAAAGTGGTGCTAAATATTCTTTTCACGGCCAGTTGGCTTGATTGTACTATCACCCGCCAGTTAAGGCCTTTTGGGCTCACAAGCCCTCAGTACAACATCCTTCGAATTTTAAAAGGAAGTGCCCCCAAAGGGCTTTCTGTCCTTGACATAAAAAGCCGGATGCTCGACCGCAGCAGCAATGTAAGCCGCCTGGTAGAAAAACTTCGCCTCAGCAACCATGTTGAGCGCGTAGCGCACAGAAAAGACCGCAGAATGGTGGTGGTTACAATTTCGGAATTAGGCAACAAATTGCTCGCTGACATAGAAAAAGCCGGGTTTATGGATAGTGGAAGCCCGGGAGGCAGTAAGTTGTCGGAGTCCGAGACTTTAGAACTTGCGCATCTGTTAGACAAATTTAGAGAGTAAAACCTCGGCTTGTGGCATTAGTTTTGCCCCCAACAACAACTACCAATCCAGTTTCGCAATATGCGTACCCATAATTACGCACAACCCTTTGGCACCCCTGCTGCTCCCGTAATGCTCACGCTCGAACTTTTTACTCCCGACGATGATGCCCGACCTGTATTTCTCACAGGCAATTTCAACGGCTGGGTCACCCGCGATGAGCAGTACAAAATGCTTAAAGTCAAGGATGGCCACTACCAGTACACTTTTAAAGAAGTGCCTCCCACGGTAGAAAGATTTGAGTACAAATATGTGAAAGGAGGCTGGGAAGCAGAAGAACTCGCTACCAATGGATACCCCGCTGCAAACCGAAGTATGGAAGCCCCGCGAGGCAAAGTAAACGATGTAGTGCCCCGCTGGAAACAACACGCTGAAGGCTACGACCCAAAGTTTTATCCAGATATCCAGATTGTATCCAAACGCTTCAACCTGCCCCAACTCCGCCGCAAAAGGCGTATTGCGGTATTGCTTCCCTGGGATTATGCGACCACCGCCAAACGCTATCCTGTGTTGTATCTCCAGGATGGGCAAAACCTTTTTGAAGACACCGCACCTTTTGGCACCTGGGCCGTAGATCGCCAATTGGCAGCACTTTCCGAACGAGGCCACGGGGGTTTTATCGTTGTTGCCATTGACCACGGTGGAATTGAACGCATTCGAGAGTACTCCCCTTACGATTCGCAACGTTGGGGCGACGGGCTTGGACAGGAATACGCCCAGTTTCTTGCCCAAACGCTTAAGCCACATATTGATCGAAATTTCCGAACCAAGCCAGACCGGGACAATACGGGCATTGGTGGCAGCAGTATGGGGGGCCTCATCAGCATCTACGCTGGCATTGCCTTCCCACAGGTGTTTTCACGATTCATGATTTTTTCCCCTTCGCTTTGGGCTGCACCTAAGGTCTATTTCGAGCCGGTAAAGTTTTCGCCCTATTCCAGCACAAAAATCTACCTCTATGCAGGTGGCAAAGAAGGTGCGGGCGTAATTACCAACGTGCGCAGGTTCAAAGAATCAATGGAAAAACGCGGCTACGACCCCGCTCAACTGCAAATCAGGCTGGAAACCGACCCTCAAGGCAGACATACCGAAGACCGCTGGGGACTGGAGTTTCCAAAGGCGGCGGAGTGGCTGTTTGGGGAGGGGGTGTGAATCAGGATTTTCTTGATTTGATAAGGATTGTTCAGGATTCTCTCCCATTACGAATATTCTTATTCTTGAATGCTTACTCGAAACTCAATCGAGTGCAAATCCTTTACAATCCTTATCAAATCAAGAAAATCCTGGTTCAAAACCCCACCATATCCTCGGGCCGCACCCAGGCATCAAACTGCTCTGAGCTCATGTGCTTGAAATCCAGCCCCTGCAACTCGTATTCGAGCGCTGACTCCTTCAAGGTAATGCCTTTTTTGTGCGCGTTTTGAGCAATGGCCGCAGCGTTGTAATAGCCAATTTTTGTGTTTAAGGCCGTGACTAGCATCAGCGAGTTGTTCACATGTCTGGCAATGTTGTCGCGCAAAGGTTCAATGCCAATGGCACACTTGTCGTTAAAACTGACACATGCCTCGCCGATAAGCCGGGCAGAATGCAGGAAATTGTAGATCATCACAGGTTTGAACACATTGAGTTCAAAATGGCCGTTGGAGCCTCCAATATTAATGGCTACGTCGTTGCCCATCACTTGTGCCGCTACCATTGTGAGCGCTTCGCATTGGGTTGGGTTGACTTTGCCTGGCATGATGCTCGAACCAGGTTCGTTGTCGGGGATGTGGATCTCTCCAATACCGGAGCGCGGGCCAGAGGACAACATGCGCACATCGTTGGCTATTTTCATCAGGCTGACGGCTACGGTTTTGAGTGCGCCGTGGGCTTCCACGATACCATCGTGAGCGGCAAGGGATTCGAATTTGTTGGGTGCCGTGACAAAAGGCAGGCCTGAAAGTGCCGCGATATGACGCGCTACGTTTTCGGAATATCCTTTGGGCGTATTGATCCCCGTTCCAACCGCTGTACCGCCCAAAGCAAGTTCAGAAAGGTGAACAAGTGTATTGCGCACCGCACGAAGACCGTGATTTAATTGAGCCACATAGCCGCTAAACTCTTGTCCTAAGGTCAGCGGGGTGGCATCCATAAAGTGTGTACGCCCGATTTTGACCACGTCCATAAATGCCTCTGATTTTGCCTGAAGCGTGTCGCGAAGTTTTTCAAGGCCAGGAATCGTGACTTCCACCAACATCTGATACGCAGAGATGTGCATGGCAGTCGGGAAGGTGTCGTTGGATGATTGGCTTTTGTTCACGTCGTCGTTGGGGTGCACAAATTTTTGTTCGTCCGTGAGCTGGCCACCATGCAATACATGTGCCCGATATGCAATTACTTCATTTGCATTCATGTTGCTTTGGGTACCAGAGCCTGTTTGCCAAACAACAAGCGGAAACTGGTCGTCCAGTTTTCCGGCCAATATCTCATCGCAGACCTGTCCAATGAGCGCACATTTTTCTTCGGACAAAACCCCTGCATCGAAGTTGGCGAGGGCGGCAGCTTTTTTCAAAATGGCGAAAGCACGAATGATCTCGATGGGCATCCGATTCGTCTGTCGTGCAATATTAAAATTTTCGATAGAGCGCTGAGTCTGTGCGCCCCAGTAAACATTGGCAGGCACTTGCACTTTGCCCATAGTATCTTTTTCGATGCGAAAGTCCATATTAGGTGGGTTTGTAGATCTGGTTATTGTGGATCTGGCGCAAAGTTAAAACAGCTTGAGGCTTCATAGGTTTTTAAAAACACCTGCGAGGTCTCGCGGATAGCTGTATTTTTGCCAGGTATTAAAGCTCCAACGCCTTCTTGTCCCAAAGTCCAGCGCTCAATCCCATCCATGATTCGTATTTTTATTGCTGATGATCACGTAATGTTTGCCGAAGGTGTGGAAAGCCTGCTGGTGGGCGAACCCGATTTTACGCTCGTTGGTAAAGCAACTACCGCTGCTGAAACCCTGCGTCAAGTGAACCGCGATCCACCAGACGTTCTTTTGCTGGATATTAACATGCCTGACCAATCTGGCCTCGAAGTTTGCAAACAACTTCGTGAAGACCTCCCGGCCTTGAAAATTCTGGTGCTTTCAATGCTCAGCGAAGAAAGTTACATTTCCGCCATGCTCGGGCTTGGCGCTCAGGGTTATGTGTTGAAAAACACGGGAAAAGCGGAGCTTTGCCATGCTATCCGCACCCTTTGGGCAGGCAAGACCTATTTTAGTAAGGAAGTAACTGACGTGGTAATGCGCGGTCTTATGCATCATCGGGCAGGCGCAGCGGTAGCTAAAGAACCCCCAAAAATCAGTCGCCGAGAGCGGGAGGTGCTGCATCTCATCATGGACGAGCGGACCACCCCCGAAATAGCTTCTCAACTTTTTCTTTCTGAAAAAACCGTAGAAAGCCATCGCGCTGCTTTGCTTGCCAAACTCGGGGCTCGCAATACTGCCGGTTTGGTCAAAGCGGCCTTGCAATGGAAAATTCTGGATGAATAGGGACCTAAAATATCTCATCGCTTACCTCTTGCCCGCCAGCTCCCTGCTGGGCCTGGCCTGGCAAGGCATCTGGTCGTGGCTGACGGTGGTTTTGGTATTTGGAATACTTCCTGTCATTGAATTATTCACCCCAAAATCAAGCTGGAACGTACCCGAATCCCTGGAAGGAGAACACGCTCGTCGGACTTTTTTCGATTGGCTGTTGTATTTGAATGCCCCGCTTTTGTTTGGCATCGTAGGCTGGTATTTGTGGACGATCGCTTCACAATCGCTTACCTGGTCAGAACTGTTCGGGCTGACCCTGGGCACGGGTATTGTGGCAGGCACCTGCGGTATCAATGTGGCGCATGAGCTAGGGCACCGAACCAGGCCAGGTGAGCAGATATTGGCACAGATCATGCTAATTCCGACCTTATATCAACATTTTTTTATAGAACACAACCGGGGGCACCACAAGCATGTTGCTACCGACAAAGACCCGGCATCGGCAAGGCTTGGCGAAAATGTTTTTGGCTTTTGGCTCAGATCGGTTTGCGGGAGTTGGCTCAGTGCCTGGGCTTTGGAGCGGGAGCGATTGTCGAAATTAAAGCAGCAACCATGGTCCTGGGCAAACCTGATGCTGCGTTACACCTTTTTTCAGGCAGCCTGGCTGGCAATCATTTGGAACCTCTGGGGTTTGCAATCTTTGTTGGGCGCTTTAATGGTGGCTGCAATCGGGGTGCTGCTTTTGGAAACCGTAAACTATATTGAGCACTATGGCTTGCGCCGAAAAACACTCCCCACCGGTCTACCAGAACCCGTATCGCCGCGCCATTCGTGGAACAGCAACCACGAACTGGGCCGCATATTTCTTTACGAACTTACCCGTCATAGCGACCATCACTTCAAGTCAACCCGCAAATACCAAATTCTGCGGCATTTGGACGAAAGCCCTCAGTTGCCGTTTGGCTACCCCACAGGCATAATGGTTGCACTACTGCCGCCACTTTGGTTTCGGCTTATGGACAAAAAAGTGCTTCAATCCAGCTGATTTTGGTTAAAAGCCGCCAATTAGCAAAATTCTAACCCAGTATTAGGGGCCGTCTGAATTCTTTTCCAGAAATTTGGCGGCTCTAACACAATCATGTTTTACTGTTAACCTAACTCATTTTTTTCTCTCATGGCAAAAACAACGACGTTTAAGAGCCTATTGGCGATGATAATAGTCGCCCTAGGCTTACAAGTTTCTTTCGCCCAGACCTTCTGGACGGAAACATTTTCAGACGCAGGCCAGGCGGTCACCGATTGGGTGCATAGCGGCACCAATGCAGGCGCCAACAACTTAAGCTGGGAATGGACAAATGACCTGGACGCTGGAGCGTATAACGGACCTACTATGAGCCTTCCAACTGGCGATACCGGATATTTTTGGTTCGACTCAGATGGCAATGGCAATGGTGCGCACGATGTCAGGCTTACCGGGGAAGGCAAACCTGCCAACTGCACGGGTAAAAGCAATGTGCACTTGCGTTTTCACACCTTTTTCCGTACTTTTTCAGGCGCGGATGTGGCTCGAATAGGCGTTAGCCTCAATGGCACAGACTTTACTTATCACAATGTGCCAGAGTTTGACGATCTGGTTGCAGAGGTAGGCACTAATTTCCAATTCTACGAAGGTGTAATTGATGTAGCCATCCCTGAAGCTGACAACCAGCCACAGGTTTGGATCCAGTTCCGCTGGGAAGGCGATTTTGAATACTACTGGAAAGTGGACGATCTTGAGCTTATGGAACCAACCGCTGTGATCAGCGATGTGACCATTAAAGTAAACACCCTGCTGATCACGCCAAGCCCGGCTGGCATGTGGATCATTGGCGATTTTACTAACCTGACCCCGGCGCCTATGGTTAACGACGGTGGTGGTATCTGGTCTTATACGGGCATGCTCGCAGAAGGCGACTACAAATATCGCTTCATCAACGGCCCGAACCCTGCAAACGTGGAAAATGGCCTGCCACTCGCAGCTTGCGGTACCCCTAACCCAATGGTAGGTGGTTTTGACCGTGTTTTGACCGTTGGCACCGAAGACATCCTTCTTCCTGCGGTATGTTTCAACTCTTGCGCACCTTGTGTGGTGCCTTGCCACCTCGACCCTAACGCTATTATCTGCGACGATTTTGAAACTTACAATATCGGCAACGTCAGCCCACAATCTCCGCACTGGATTCCGTGGGACTTGAACGACGGCGCCAACAACATCGTAGGTTCTGACGTAGTGACCACCTTTGCTTCCAATGGTACCAAGTCCATGCGGGTTCGTCAGGACGGCCCTAACGGCGACGACCAATTGCTGCGACTGGGCAACAAAACCACTGGCCGTTACAGCCTTACATGGAAGTACTACATTCCAAACGGCAAGGCTACTTATTTCAATATCCAGGGAAATCAAGCCGCACCTGGAGAAACCTTTGCGAACGAGGTTTATTTCCGTACAACAGGTGTCGTGGACAACGTAGCCCCGGCTCCGGCTGCTTCTGGAACTTTCCCCTTCGATACCTGGTTCCCGGTAAAACTCATTGTTGACCTTGACAACAACATTGCCAAGCTCTTTGTGAACAACGCATTGCTTCGCGCATGGGCCTATACCGCCAATTTCGGCGCTATTGACTTCTACGCTGCCGATGCTACCTACCTGGCTTATGTGGACCAAGTTGAGTATGTTCAACTTCCTACACTTACCTACAACGTGGATGTCTGCGACGCCGCTGTGGACCTTACGCTCCTGTTCGGCCAGCCGCTAACCCAAACTACTGGTGTTTATGACAACACCAGTGCTACGGTAGCAGCAACCGATCCTGATGTAGAATGCTGGCTTGAAGCTGACCCTGGTCTTGATATCCTGAACAATACCATGTGGTACACTTTTGTAGGCGACGGCAATAAATATCATATTGAAACAGTGCCTTGCAATGCTGCTAACTATATAGATGACGGCGACACGCAAATGCTCATCTATGCAGGCGACAATTGTAACGACCTGACCGAAGTAGCCTGCAATGACGACCTGAGCTTTGCTCAATTTGGCGACTACCGCGCAGGACTTGACCTCCAAACAGATGCGGGTCAAAACTATTACATGCTGATCGACGGCTATGAATTGGGGGGCGTTCCTTCATTGGGCGAATACTGTATTCAAATCACGAAAATTGCCAGCGTTCTTTGCGCTGATGGCGCAGTTGGTACTTTCACAGCCGATAGCGAAGTGCTTTGCTGGGAAGATGTATTGGCTGACCTCATTACCATAGATCCAAGCGGGTTCGTTTTGCCAAACGAAGGTATTGTGGCCGGTATGTGCTGGGCAATTTCCGCAGCGCCTCTGGATCCATCCCTGTATCCAGCCGATGATCCTAACTATTTGGGTTCTTTCCAGGTGCTTACAGCGGTTTATCTGCCAGGTGTGCCAAACGACAACAGCTCGTTTATGATGGCCGGTAACCTCTACTACTTTACGCCTGTGGTTATAGGAAATGGCAACAACAATGGCCTGCCTAACTTCCTGCACAATATTGATATTACAGGTGGCTGCTACTATGTGGGTGAATCTGTAGCAATAGCCTTCCTTCCTGAAACCGGAGCCATCACAGCCACTGCCGTTGCAGGTATAAATTCTGTGAATCTCACGCCTGCAGGCGGTATCAGCGATATTGTTGGCGATGATTCTTATTTCACTTACATGTGGAGCAATGGCGCTACTACGCAAGACCTCAGTAGCGTAGCTCTTGGCACTTACACTTGCACGGTCACCGACCCATGCTCCGCATCTGCCACAGCCTCAGCTACCGTCACTTTAACAGGAACAAACGATCCGGCGTCTATCCAATCGTTTGTCATCAGCCCGAACCCAACTTCTGGCATCGTGACGCTCAATCTCGAGTTGGCAACTTCCGCAGATGTGCGCATTGAAGTGCTCAACACCCTGGGTCAAACTTTGCAAAGCCTCAACGTGGGCAAGCTGAGCAACCTCAGCCAAAAAGTTGATCTTGGCAATATGGCACAAGGCGCTTACTTCCTGCGTGTTACGGTGGATGGCGAGACTGCTATCCGTCGCGTGGTAGTTCAGCGTTAAAAAATCGAAGCGGGGTTCCGTTCCGATTTTAAGATAACCTTGCACATGAGTCATTCCGGTTTTCGGAATGGCTCATGTTTTTTTGTGCCCTAAACTCTATAGACTTCGAATTTTTTTGAGAAGCAACCATTACCTATAAGGCATTCGGGCCGATCAGATATTCGCCACCCTCGCCAAAAAATTTCTCTGCCTGCCACTTTTCACATAGCAACCAGATAATCCCGCCAATTCCCTGAAAAGGCTCAAAATTCGCAGGGAAAACCCTACCTTTGCAACCCCTTTTAACCAAACATTCAAGCGTTTGAAAGCCAAGGTCTTGTGCATCTTTTCTAAACCGATATCCTTCCACTAATCGCATCCCGCGCTGTGAAACGAGTCCAATTGGTCGCCGTAGAGGCCGACTTCCATCATAATAATCTAGTCTTGTTGGCCGACAAGGACCATCTCGACCCGCTTGAAGCATTCCTTGCCCCGGGCGAATTGGCATTTCTTCGAAAGTCTGTACAGCAGGATGTGTCCAGTTTTTCTTTCCCAAGCGTTGATGTGGTAGTTTTTGTCCGCATTCTAAAACAGGAAAAAGACCCCTGGATTGCCCTCGAAGAGGTCCGTTTAGCGGGCAATGAACTCTTGAGCGAACTGAAGCGATATAAAATTGAAACCGTAGGCATCCATAATCTATGCCTCGAAAATCGAACACTCGCCTTTGCAGAAGGCCTGGCACTAGGCAGTTACCAATTTACAAAATACTTTACAAAAGCTCCGGAAAAAAACCTTCGCGAAATCCAAATCAAACCCGATTCAGCCAGCATCGAAGCCATTTCAGAAGTAAACACCCTGATAGAAAGTGTTTTTCTTACCCGTGACTTCGTGAATGAACCGCATTCTCATTTCAATTCCATACAATTGGCCGACGCCGTGATGGCAGCTGCCCAAACTTTTGGTTTTGAATCCGAAGTTTTTGGCAAGGAAAAAATTGAGGCCCTTAAAATGGGCGGACTTTTGGCCGTTAACCGCGCCAGCCAGGTCCCCCCCCGATTTTGTGTGCTGGAATGGAAGCCCAACGACGCAAAAAACCCCAAACCCATCGTACTGGTGGGCAAAGGAGTAGTGTACGACACCGGGGGCCTAAGCCTCAAACCCAGTGAGGCCATGGATTATATGAAGTGCGACATGGCCGGGGCTGCTACTGTGGTAGGCACCCTGGCAGTGACGGCTAAAACAAAACTTCCCGTACATGTTGTTGGGCTCATCCCCATTACTGACAACAAAATTGGCGAAAATGCCCTTTCCCCCGGCGATGTCATCACCATGGGTTCGGGCAAAACCGTGGAGGTGGTGAATACCGATGCAGAAGGCCGGATCATTCTCGCGGATGCACTCCATTTCGCAAAAAAATACGAACCTATGCTGGCATTTGACATAGCCACACTCACCGGTTCAGCGGTAAAAGCATTGGGCACCCAAGCCATTTGCTATATGGGCACCGCATCAAAATCTGTAAAAAACGACTTGGAAGAAAGCGGATTTGCCACCTACGAGCGACTCGTGGAACTGCCACTCTGGAAAGAATTTGGCGACGAACTAAAAAGCAATATCGCTGATTTCAAAAACCTTGGCTCCTCCAATGCGGGCATGATCACCGCTGGAAAATTCCTGGAAAATTTCGTGGATTACCCTTGGCTCCACCTCGACATTGCAGGCCCGGCATATTTGCGGGTTGCAAACGGCTATCGGACCAAAGAAGGTACCGGGGTGGGTGTCAGGCTTTTGTACAATTTTTTGAAAAATCAATATACCTAAAGTCCATCATTAAAAAATGAGCAACATAACCATCGGAATATCTTGCGGCGACATCAATGGCATCGGCCTTGAGGTCATTCTCAAAGCCATCGGACTCAAAAATATTGGGAAAAAGTTCAATACCATCGTGTATGGCAGCACCAAGGTCATTGCATATCACAAGAACATCATAACAGAAGAGAACATTCAGTTTTATTCCATTGAAAAACCTTCCGAAGCACAAGCCGAACGCATAAATGTGATCAATTGTTGGCATGACAATGTGAACATCACCCTCGGGAAACCCGACAAAGTTGGTGGCGAATGTGCAAAGCAGGCCCTCGAACGCGCCGTGAAAGACCTTAAATCGGGAGAAATAGATGCACTCGTTACGGCGCCCATCAACAAAAAAGCCATGCAATTGGCAGGGTTCTCTTTTGTGGGCCATACGGAGTTTATCACCACAGCATTCAATGTAAAGGACTCGTTGATGCTCATGGTGTCCGATTCTCTGCGTGTCGGCCTGGTTACCAACCACCTTCCTTTACGCGAAGTAGCTGCTGCTGTTACTAAAGAAAAAGTATTGCGCAAAATCCTCATCATGGCCGAAACTTTGCGCATAGACTTCAATATTGAGCGGCCTACCATTGCGGTTTTAGGGCTAAATCCACATGCCAGCGATGAGGGCGCTATTGGCAATGAAGACGACAAAATTGTACGGCCAGCCATCGAGGAAGCCAAGTTAAAAGGCATCATGGCTTTTGGCCCCTACCCCGCCGACGGATTTTTTGGCTCCGGCCAGTACCACAAATTCGACGGTATCCTTGCTATGTACCATGACCAGGGCTTGGTGCCATTCAAAGCACTTTCGTTTGGTGCTGGTGTCAATTACACGGCAGGTTTGCCCGGCGTTCGCACCTCACCGGACCATGGTACGGCTTATGACATTGCAGGCAAAGCTGAAGCTGAAGAAACATCGATGATAAAAGCCATTTACCTGGCTGCCGAAATCGTGCGCAATCGAGCAGAATACCTAGAAATGCATTCTAATTCCCTTGAACGCCGAAAACAAAAATCGCTCATCACTGAAAGCGGTGAAGAGGTAGAAGAAGAAAATATTATTCCAGAAGAGTAGCATTATTACATCCATCATTGAACACATTAATTTGACCGCATGCAGCATATATTAGGAATTGACGTAGGTGCATCAGGTATCAAGGGAGCCATCGTAGATGTCGTCACCGGAAAATTACAGGGAGAGCGCTTCCGGGTGCCTACCCCTCAACCTTCAACCCCGAAAGCTATGGCGGGTGCTTTTACCGAGATCGTAGAGTTTTTCAATTATAAAGGCCCGGTGGGTTGCGGATTTCCAAGTATTGTAAAAAATGGGGTGGCAAAATCGGCTGCCAATATTGACAAAAATTGGATTGACACAAATATCAACCAGGTATTTGGAGCCGCTACAGGTTGCCCGGTTTTTGCTACCAACGATGCCGATGCCGCAGGAGTTGCTGAAATCCGGCACGGGAATGGGAAAGGTGAAATTGGATTGGTATTGTTGATTACCATTGGCACAGGATTAGGTTCGGCTCTTTTTTACAAAGGAGAATTGATACCAAATACAGAACTGGGCCACTTGCTTTGGAAACACGGAAAGCCGGCTGAAGCCTGGTGCTCTTCAGGTGCGCGGACCCGCTTAAAAATAAGCAGAAGCGAGTGGGCCGACCGGTTTAATGAATACCTCAACCACTTAGAATTATTGCTTTCGCCCGACCTGTTTATTTTGGGCGGCGGCGAGAGCAAACTTTTTGATCAATACAAACATCAACTCATTACCCAAGCCCGCGTGCTTCCTGCCAAGCTCCTCAACAATGCTGGAATTATTGGAGCGGCGTCCTACGCCGGTGGGCGGATATAACGCTTAAATTTTTCACGACGCTTACATATGGCACTTGTAGTACTCGAAGGAATGCGTTTTCATGCTTTTCATGGGTTGTACCCTGAGGAGCAGGTGCTGGGCGCCGAATATGTGGTGAATGTAGAAGTAGAAACGGGCATTGCAATGGCAGCAAAAACAGACAGCATCGAACAGGCTACCGTGAATTATGAAACCGTATTTCAAATTTGCATGGCCGAAATGGCGCAGCCGCGCAAACTGTTGGAAACAGTAGTGACTGGGATTATAGGTCGCATGAAACGCCAATTCCCGCAAATGAAGGGAATAAAAGTGCAGGTGCGAAAACTCAACCCACCTATTAGCTCCAAGATGCGCGCTAAGGAGGACAGTGATAAATATCAACCCATTGGGGGACGTGTAGAAGCTGCTTGGGTGCAGGATGAGGGCAAATTTGTAACAAACTGCCCACGCTGCCAAACTCCTTTTATTTGTTACGCTGACGAAACATGTTGGTGCAAGGAATTGAACAATGTGCATCCGGCTACGTTGGAGACCTTGCAACGCCAATACAACTCAACCTGTCTTTGTGGAGATTGCCTGAAACTTTATGCTGGCTAATCTTTTACGACAAATAAGCATTTTTAACTTGCCTTTTGTTGCCCAATCTTTTCAGGGGACGTTTCAAATGGCTACTTTTGCCCGCTTTACCCGCTATAGCCCGTTTAGGGCGAAGGCGGGTCACTAATTTACCCGCCGTAGCATCTCGCCGTAGCCAAAGGCTAAGGCGAGTAAAAGCGAAGGAGGGGCATCAATTATCAATTTTACCCGCCTTCGCCCTAAATGGTCTTTGGCGGGTGACCTAGTCAATCACTCAGAATTAAAATGGCAAATCAAAAATCAGACGTAGAAGCGGTGGATTCGCTTGCACAAGCCTACAAAGACCTTTCCACAGAGATCGGTAAAGTAATTGTAGGACAGGACGAAGTGGTACGAGCAGTGATCATTTCTCTTTTCTCTAACGGCCACGCCCTGCTTGTTGGCGTGCCAGGCTTGGCCAAAACGCTGCTTGTCAGCACTATTGCAGAAGTACTCGATCTCGATTTTAAAAGGATTCAATTTACTCCTGATCTGATGCCTTCGGACATCACAGGCTCAGAAATTCTGGACGAAAGTCGGCATTTTCGCTTCCTTAGAGGCCCTATTTTCTCCAACATAGTGCTGGCGGACGAGATAAATCGAACCCCGCCCAAAACCCAAGCCGCATTGCTTGAGGCCATGCAAGAGCGCTCTGTTACCGTGAACGGTCAGCGTCACGAACTTCCCTCACCATTTTTTGTGCTCGCCACACAGAACCCTATCGAACAGGAAGGTACTTACCCGCTGCCAGAAGCGCAGCTCGACCGGTTTATGTTCAATATTCCGCTCACCTACCCGAGTTATGAGCAGGAAGTAGAGGTAGTAAAAAATACAACCTCGTCACGCGAGGTGAGCTTGAAACACATTCTTAGCGGGGAGCAGATAAAAGTTTACCAACAACTTATCCGCAAAATACCCGTAAGTGACAATGTTCTGGAATATGCCGTTGCGCTTGCCTCCAAGACAAGACCAGGCACAGAACGTGGCACCAAGGAAGCCAACAACTACCTCAGCTGGGGGGCAGGCCCGCGCGCCAGTCAGTACCTGGCGCTGGGAGCAAAGTGCCACGCTGCCATACGGGGCAAGTATTCGCCCGATATCGAAGATGTGCAGGCCATTGCCAACCTGGTGCTGCGCCACCGAATAGTGCGCAATTATAAAGCCGAGGCGGAGGGCGTATCGGAAGAGAATATCATCGAGGCAATGCTGTAACCCGAAATTTATTTCGCAAAAAAGGAAAGAACCATCCCGGATCATCGAGATGGTTCTTTTTTTTAGTGGTTGTGTCAAAAGGTATTTTGAAATTTTTTGAGAGAAATAACATTTTGTTTTTTGCCAATTGAATCCTATAAGGTTTTTAAAACCTTATAGGATTTTATGAAAATCAAAATATAATTGCGCAGGATATTTCCTGTCTAGACTTTTGACACAACCCCCTACGCTGCCACAAACCGTATAGACAGCGAGTTCACACAGTGCCGGGTATTTTTTTCGGTCATGCGCTCGCCCTCGAAGACGTGACCCAGATGGCCTTCACAGTTGGCGCACACAATTTCAACCCGTTTCATTCCGAATGAAATATCGGTATTACGATTGATGGCGCCTGGTATTTCGTCGTCAAAAGAAGGCCAGCCGCAGCCGCTGTCAAACTTGTCGGAGGAGTTGTACAAGGGCGCGTTGCAGCGGCGGCAAATGAATTGCCCTTTTGCTTTAAAGTTGTTGTATTCACCCGTAAAAGCGCGTTCGGTGCCTTTTTGAGCAATGACATACTCCTCTTCTGGCGTTAGGGTGTTCCAATTTTGAGTGTTGTTTTCCATGTTTTCTTTTGAAAATGTTGTCAATTAAACAGAGAACCCTGTGAAAAGATGCTGCGCTTTTTACCAAATAAGCCGGATGTCCGCCTACCGACATCCTCTTATAAAACGCAAGACTTAAATGTGGTCACCGCTTAAAACGGTCATCAGTCAGTGCTTCCAAAAAGGTTTTCAGGTCAGATTTTTCTTCAACCGAAAGATTGAGCGGAAAATTGAGCAGTGTGTCACGATTGATTCCACCAGGCACTGTTTGGTTCGGAACATCATAAAATTCAATAACATCTTCAAGGGTCAGGAACATTCCATTATGCATGTACGGTGCGGTAAGCGCCACATTGCGCAGACCAGGCACCTTAAATTTCCCAAGGTCTGCACTATCCCGGGTAATATCAAACCTGCCCCTGTCTGCCAGATTCCGACGCCCGGTGTAAAGTCCCACGTTGCGGAATTCGTCGCCTGTAAAATCCGGCGAAAAATGGCAGTCAAAACACTTTCCTTTTTTCATAAACACTTCACGGCCTCGCACTGCAGCCTCACCCATTGGATTCGGTTTGCCTTGCATCCAGCGGTCGAAAGGGGTGTTGGATGTCTCCAATGTGCGTACAAAGGCCGCTAAAACAACAGCCAGTTTATCGGAATCTGGCGCCTGGCCATAAATATGCCTGAATGCAGCATTGTATTCCTCGTGGCGACGCAACCGCTCCGTCACGAGCGCAAGCGAAGCACGCATTTCGACCGTGTCTTGTATAGGCATTAGTACCTGTTGCTCCAATGTAGCGGCCCGTCCGTCGTAGAAAAAATGTGGCCTGGCTCCCATGTTCATGATACTGGGCGAATTGCGCCGCCCCAAACGCCCGCCAACACCTTGGCTAAAAAGAGCCGTATCGCAAAAAGCAAATGCCGGAATATGACAGCTGGCACAACTTATGGTGCTGTCAAGGGAGAGAATAGGGTCAGAAAAAAGGCGTTCGCCCAGCTGCTCCGCTGTTTGAATCGGCCGATCCGCAAAAGAAAACAATGCCAGAGCGAGCAAACAAGAGACCAAAATTGTGAAGAAAAATTTCATAACGCAAAAGTAAGATGCCCGACAATTGGTTAGTTCAAATAAGCAGAACTTCCCGAAAGTTCAGAACTTTCGGAATATTGAGGGATCATCCGTTTACAAATCCGATTCACATGAAAAACTTTTACTTCATACCACTCCTGTTCCTCGCAGTAATGGCCACTGCCAACATCCCAGTATCCAAAAATTCCCTATCTCCATCCCCTCCCCCACCTGCTCCTGACTTCACGGTGACAACTTCTGACGGGCAGTTGAAAAAACTTTATCAAGATTATATCAGCCAACAAAAACTGGTAGTTATCGAAGCGTTCTTCACCAGCTGTCCACCCTGTGCAACCCACGCCCCACTCTTCCAAAACCTCTACACCTCCATGCAATCTGCCTATCCAGGGAAGATTGAATTCTTTTTGTTCAGCACCCTTTCCAGCGATTCCAATGTAAAAGTGGCGCAATACAAAACCAGCAAGGGGCTCACCATGCCCGGCGTGGGTAATGATGGTGGCAGTATCACCGCCTTACAGCCTTACCTCAGCGGACAATTTGGACAATTTCAAGGTACACCTACCTTTATCGTGATCGCACCGGGTTCCGGGGCCGTGTATTTTGACATTAGGGGAATTTCGCCCAGTCAGACCATTGCCTTGCTCCAACAAAAGATCGAAGAACTCTTCCCTAAAGAATGCAGCGTGGCAAATCCCTTCGGTGGACCGCTCAGCGACGTAAATATTTCAGTGGACGCAGCATCTTTCGATACCTCCATTGCTGCCAGCAATACTTACAGACTTTCCAACATTGCTTCGCTTCAAAATATACCCTACACGCTCAAACCGTACAAAATGGATAGCCCCGTTGGGCTTACCACCTATGACCTGGTACTCATTTCCAAACATATTCTTGCCATAGAGCCGTTCAAATGCCCCTGGCAAATGCTTGCAGCCGACGTAAATTGTACCGGGAGTATCACAACCTTTGATATTGTAACGGCGCGCAAAGTAATCCTGGGCATTTTAGATTCGCTGCCTTGTGGAGCCTGGCGTTTTATGCCCGATTCTGCTTCGATTTCGAATGGAGATTGCCAGGATTTTGTGGGTGTAAAACTCGGCGATGTGAACGCTGGCCCCTGCAACGATAGTCTTGCCGGCCCCTCAGACACACGAGAGCCATCTCAAAGCATTTACTTCCAGGAGCGGGATTTTCAAGCAGGCGAAACTGCCAGCATCCCGCTCTTTTTTATGGAAAACACCGCAATTGAAGGCTTGCAATTCGCTTTCAATTTCAACCCTAACTTGTTAAAGATCAATAAGATTGAGACTGCAACGCTTGAAGGGTTTGATGCCGGATCTTATCTGGCAGGCGAAGGCAGTCTCGTTGTCTCCTGGATTCATCCACATGGCCAACAGGTTATGGCTTCATCGCCCCTAATCCGAATTGAACTTACGGCGCCGAAAGGCGGGCGGCTTTCCGATTTACTCCGGCTTGCTCAATCCCACCTTATTCCGGAATATTATACCATGGCTGGCCAGATTCGGCCACTAAGCCTAAGGTCGCTTCCTAAAATTTCTAACTATTCCATTTCACCCAACCCCGTTACCGATCGTTTTGCACTCCAGTCCTATTCCGAACGGGCGGAAGAATCCTTGGTTCAATTGCTGGACCTTCAAGGCAAAATCATTTTCGAAAAAACTTTTTCGGCAGTCATTGGAATGAATCGTTGGGAAATAGAGCCCAATATCAAAACAAAAGGGCTTTACCTTTTAAAGGTGAACGGCGATTCGGCTGTAAAAGTGGTGTTCAGATAGTGCGAAATTTATTTCGCAGCCTCTTCCAGGCTATCTTTGCTGCACATTTTTCTGTTTCTGTAAAATATGAAAAGTACTAACCGTGAAACTGTCCTGCTCATCATAGTCGCAGTATTTGGGCTGGCAGGTTTGGCTGTGCTGCAATTTGCCCAAAAAGGGCCCTCAGACGCTGCCAACAAAGCCCTCGTGCAGGCTGAAAACCAGCAACTTAGCACGGATGCTCAAACCAGCGCGCCTTTCCAAAAAATATCGGGCAAACTGCTCGCAACCGATAAACTTCCAGAAGCCGGGCAGCCCTTTAAGTTTTTCTTGATCGAATCCACCACAGGTCCAATATACGAACTGGACTTAGGCGATGGGAATCCCCGTCGCCCTTTCGTAAATGGGGAAGTGAATTGTATATTCCCCGAACAAAGAAGTTTCCCGGTCACGCTTTATGCGCGTTATGAAGGCCAGGAAGTAATGCTTCAACGGATTGACCAACTGGTGCTGGCCCACAAGAAAAAGACTAACCCGGTGGGGGAAGTGGTGGATTATTGAACCCTTCTCACACATCCCCTTTCTCAAAATTCATCTTAAACCCAATTCGCTGATTCGGCTCCGACACCAAATCGTCGTCATAATCTTCCCATGCAGTCAAGTCTGTTAGAAAAGTTTCAAAATGTCGTTGGAAATAAGGTTCTTTCAACTCTTCGGGCCGATAGATAGCGATAGTTTTGGGTGGCTGCGGCTGACCGTATTTTTCGATAAAGGGATAGTTGATCAGGACGAGGATTTTACCATTGAAAAGTTGTTGATAAACTAAAGATCCATTCTGCTTGATCAAATCGCGCCGCAGGCCATTGCCAACATTTTCTCCAATACCGCTTTCCGAAGTTCCGAGGGTAAGCGCCACGGCTTCAAGATTTTGAATTTCGCTGACCTCTTCCACTTTCGCAGACAGACCACCTGATTCAAGAAGCGAACGAAGTTGTGCCACGATATTTTTTTTCAGTTCCTTTTTCCAAATTTCGCGGTAGTGCTGGGTGTTTCGCAACACTTCATTATACTTTTCCACCTTGCGTTGCAGGTTAAGTATGTCTTGTTCGGAGAGCGACATAGGTCTGAATTAAAGGATGAATACTTTTTTAACCGTTCCATGAATGGAAACTTTCGGTCCTTCAGCAGTATAGCTTCACCCAATATGTATCAACCCCATATTGGGTGAATCCATGCAATTACCAGGCAAAGAGCAATTCTCTGTACTTGACCATGGGCCAATATTGATCGTCAACAATTCCCTCCAAATCATCCACTGCAGCGCGAATTGCGTCCATTTGAGGTTTCACTTCATGACAAAAAATTCCTGCTTCAGTACGGATGTCCTCCGTATGGTGAGCGCGTTCATGTGCATCATTCATCATTTTCAATCCACTTTGGATACGCTCTATATCGGTATTAATTCGCTTCACCAAATCTACCTGCAACCGGGTGCTTTGAACCATGTCTATCGAGCGCATAGCACTGATATTTTGGGCCAGGTCTGTTTGGTACCGTACCACGGCAGGCAACACCAGGGTAATCACAATTTCCTCCAACACCTTGGCTTCGATATCAAGTTTGGTGCAATAGCTATGCAATTGAACTGCGTGAAAAGCTTCCAGTTCCACCTTGCTCATAATGCCCGATTTTCCGTAAAAATCTTGCGCCAACTTTTTTCCCAACACGTCCAGGGCTTCAGGAGTGGTTGCAAAATTGTTCAAACCACGATTGGAAGCTTCCTCTTTCCATTCTGCGGAGTAGTTGTTGCCTTCAAAGCAAATTGCTTTCGAATTGCGGATATAGCCTTTCAGCACAGACAATATTGCTTCGTCTTGTGGAGTTCCCTTTTCGATCAACTGATCAACATCGGCCTTGAATTCCACCAATTGCAAGCCCATCATTCCATTCATTACGGCCATCGGGCCTGCGCAGTTTTGACTGCTGCCCACTGCCCTGATTTCAAATTTGTTGCCCGTGAATGCAAACGGCGAAGTACGATTGCGGTCCGTATTGTCCATTGTCAAATTTGGCAACTTGGAAATCAGGTCAAGTGCCCGTTCAACCTCCTTTGCGTCAGTAGTTTTGCCCTCTGCAATTTCTTCAAGCAAATGGGTCATCGCTTCGCCAATAAAAACCGAAATGATAGCCGGAGGCGCCTCGTTTGCGCCCAAACGGTGATCATTGCCGGCATGCGCAATGCTGGCGCGCAAAATGTCGGCATACTTGTGCACAGCAGCAATGGTATTTACAAAAAATGTTAGAAATCGAAGGTTTTTGCCAGGAATTTTGCCAGGTGCCAGCAAGTTTACACCTGTATTGGTCCCCATGCTCCAGTTGTTGTGCTTGCCAGAACCATTGACACCCGCAAATGGTTTTTCGTGGAGCAATACCCGCAACTTGTGTCTTCGCGCAATGCGTTCCATCAAATCCATCAACAACTGGTTGTGGTCAACCGCAACATTTATTTCCTCATAAATTGGAGCCAGTTCGTATTGGCTCGGTGCTACTTCGTTGTGTCGTGTACGCACGGGAATTCCCAATTTGTAGCACTCCGTTTCCAGGTCGCGCATATATGCATAAACTCGCTCTGGAATCGATCCAAAATAATGGTCTTCTAACTGTTGGTGTTTTGCTGCAGAACGCCCTAGCACTGTACGCCCTGTCATTGCCAGGTCGGGACGGGCATTGTAAAGTGCATCATCCACTAAAAAATATTCCTGTTCCCAACCGAGCGTAGCAGAAGTTTTAACCACATCCTTATCAAACATCTGCGCTACAGGCACTGCAGCGCTGTCCAGAAACGTTTGTGAACGAAGGAGTGGTAATTTATAATCCTGTGCTTCGCCACCATACGTGACAAAAATGGTTGGGATACAGAGGGTTTTCCCTTCACCTACAGCCATAATAAAGGCAGGACTGGATGGATCCCAAACCGTATAGCCCCGAGCTTCAAAAGTGCTCCGCATGCCGCCCGATGGAAAAGAAGAACCATCAGGTTCTTGTTGAACAAGTGCAGAACCGGTAAACTCTTCTATTACACGACCATCGTGAGTTAGCGTAAAAAACGAGTCGTGCTTTTCCGCTGTTTTTCCTGTCAGGGGTTGAAACCAATGTGCAAAATGGGTACAGTTGTGTGATTCCGCCCATTTTTTCATGCCAATAGCTACTACATCTGCTATATCACGGGTGAGCTTTTGACCATTTTGAACGACCGCCTTCACTGTTAAATAGGCGTTTTCAGGGAGGTGGTTTCGCATGGCTTCGTCATTAAAAACGTTTTCGCCAAAATAGGACGCGATGTTTTCCATAGCGCCTTCACCCATGTCAAAGGGGAAAGGCTCTACACGATTTTCCATTGCCTGGATTGCATTGAAACGAGAGAGGGACATATTTGTAAAAAATTGAAGTATGAATGCTTGAATATCAAATCTTATTTGCAAGGAATTAAATTCCTAAACTCATTAACCGTTGGCAAAAAGATTAGAAGGGCAAAACGCAATGCGTTCAGCATAAAATGGCCTGACAGACGGGAAAATATCGCTGTCGATTGTCCGAAAAAAAGAAAGCCAGTGTAGGAAATATTTTGGGGTCAGGGCGGCTGCTCCATTTGCCGAGCAGGGTCGACAGCCAAATTAAACAAGAAGTGGAGCAGCGCAAAAAATGCGGCATTGTCAGTTAGGCAAACTCGCTTTGAAAGCGCAAAGGTAACACCTTTTTGTTTATAAAAAAAGCCCCCTTCCACGATAGGAGAGAGACTTTTTGTACCCCGGCACTCTGTTCCGGAGCGTATCGTATCCCGGAACTCTGTTCCGGGACATATCCCACACGTGTCCCGGAACAGAGTTCCGGGATACAAAACGTGCCCCGGAACAGAGTTCCGGGGTACAAAAAAGCCCCCCTCCACGATAGGAGAGAGGCCATCCCAAAAACCGATTGTAAAGTATGATCTTGTAAAATCGATGTCTGAAGGTTGGTTGACTGGTTATTGGTTATCAGTTATTGGTTATCGGCAACTAATAACCGATAACCAATCAACCAATAACCAATCAACCAATCAACCAAT
>JBJXGO010000069.1:0-35688 GCA_046160345.1 Saprospiraceae bacterium | reverse complement strand
AACAAATCGAAGGATTGATGATACATGCTCTGCTCCATGTATTTGCTTTGATAATCGACGGCGTATTTGTGGAACATCTCCCGGGCGGTGTAGACTTTTGGCATAGACAAATGATTTTCAATCTATTTTGTCGTTACTAGAGATGAGTTTGCATCAAACCCGTCCTACGGCTCTAAGCCGTAGGACGGGTCCGCTGGCAAGATCTTGTGCCGGAAACGCCAGGTAGCCCCGCGCTGTTTCTTGCCCTTGATACTGCGGCGGTTGTCTTCGAAGATATGCTGATCTGTCATGCGATCTAAGAAGGTGACGAGGCGGAGAGGGAGTTTTTTTCTAAGAATAGAGAGAGGCGGAGAGAAAGGTGCTCAAGAAAAGGAGAATTCAAAATCGCTGGATCCCCATTCAACAAGGCAATGACTGCATTGGTATCGAGAAGGAATCTACCATTCATCGCGCATCTTGCGTTGTTCAGTCACTGCATCGCCGCGCCATTGGAGTTTGCCCGCCAAATCAGAAAAATCGTATTGGGTCTTTTGGGGACTTGTTGTACCCTTGGCTGGCTTACTCACCACTTTTACATAGTCAAGCGAGCGTAGTAATTGCAATAGCAACGCATACTTGCCTTCTTCGACTTTGATAATTACCTGTTGCATTTGTACTGATTTTGTGCAAAGTTAAGGTTTTTCTTTACTTGTTCACCGGGTGACTGGATAATGCTGCTTATTGACTAAAGCAAACCCGTCCTACGGCTCTAAGCCGTAGGACGGGCCTCCCCCCATCACCGCGCCACCGTAACATCACCCTTCAAAAACACCACCCGGCCATCGAACAACAATACCTCGGCGTACCAGGCAAACACTCCCGGGTTCATTGGCTGTCCGCGATAACTGCCATCCCAACCCAAATTCGGGTCGTTGGGCAAAAAACTTAAGCGCTCAAACACCTGTTCTCCCCAGCGGTCGAATACGCGCAAGAAACGCACTAATGGCACCCCGTCGCCCGCAAAAACCGTGAACCAGCTGTTTGTCTCGCTTCCAGGAAGGATAATATTGGGCACATAAATTTGATGGTTGTAAACGGATACCCACAAGCGATCTTCCGCAACACAACCATGCTCATCGGTGATATTTACCAGGAATTCGGTGTGCATTTCTGGTTTTAGGCGCTGCTGCAAGGACATCGGTGCATACATAAAACTGGCTGGCTCCCAGTCAATTTCGACCAGATTCAAGCCATTGGGCATCGGAAGCGCATTGAGTTGGACGGATTGTCCAAGATAAAGCACCGTGTCACTGGCACTCAGTTCAACTGAAATGGCTTCGGGTTCGGTCAATACCACGGAGCGTTTCCAGGAGCAGCCAAAATTATCCCGAATGCGCAGGAGGTAATCGCCCGGTGCCAGACCTGAAAAACTATGCTCCGTTGTAAAAGGCAGATTCCCAAGAGAATGCAAAAATGGTGGATTCCCGCCTGTCACATTTAGAAGATCGATCCTCCCGTTCCTGTCGCCGAAGCAGCGAATGGAATCCACAAAAACGACCGCTTCTATCGGTGCATCCCAATGGACCAAAATCGAATCCTGTGCCGTGCATCCATTCTCTAAATTCAATACCGAATGAACATACAGCCCACTTTCAAAAATGGGCAACAAGATGGACAAGGTGTCAAGGGCTCCGGCACTGTTGGTGAGGCCCGTCCAGCGGTTCAAAAACCCGTTGCCCTGAGAAGAACCCGCAGCATTGAGCAAGGCCGTGGTCTCATCGCAAGAAACATCCATACTGGGCGGTCCGGCTTCCGCAATCGGAGGCTCAATGTCCTGAAATACCTGAAGCTGTGCCACCGATTGGCATCCAAATGCATTGGTTGCTGTAACCTGATAATTTCCAGGGTTTTGTACACTGTTTGTTGACAGATCAGGCAATTGGCCGCCGGGCCCGACCCAGCCGTATTGAAGGTTGTTTTGATTGGCCAAAACCCCCACATTTACTGTCGTTTGCGCGCAGGTAAGGGTATCCGTAAAGGTGCTTAAAACAGGGATCAATCCATGTTGGGGAACTTGATAAAACCATAGTTTCGAGCAGGCATTGGCATCTGATACCGTCACAACATAATTGCCTGCCTGCAGATCCTGCACGGAGCTGGTCGAAGCAGCGTTGGACCAGGCATACAGGTATGGTTGAATTCCTCCCGAATTATTCACTTCAATGGAACCTGTTGAGGACTGGCAAGTATCCGCGCTGACGATCGCTGTCTGGATCAATGCTGCGGGTTGAGGAACCGTGAATTGCGCATGGAGCGTACATCCATTTTTATCGGTCAGGGTCAGTGAATAATTTCCAGCCAAAAGATCCGTAAGGTCTTCCGTGCTCTGATTGCCGGTCCAATGGTATTGATAGGGTGCTACGCCGCCCAATGCCGATAGATCGATCGCGCCGTTATTTTCCCCAAAACATTTCACGGCAGTTACAAGCGTATCTAATAAAAGCAAAGCGGATGGTTCAGTTATTTGATAATCAAAGATTTGGGTGCAAAAACCGTCGGCATAAGTTAGCGTCAACGAATAATTTCCAGCCGAAAGTCCGTCAATGTTCGCGCTCGTAGCCTGGTTAGACCACACATAACCAAAACCTGGCGAGCCGCCCGTGAGTGTCACAAAAATGCTGCCGTCATTGCTTCCAAAACAACTGGCGTCCAGAAGATCTGGTTGAACAACCGGTATCAAATATTCAGTGACCTGAACGCTTTCCACCAGGCTACAACCATGCGCATCGCTGAGCGTAAGTTGATAATTACCGGCTGGCAAACCACTTAAACTGGGGCCGATATCATTCGTTGACCAAAGTAAATCGTACGGTGGTGTGCCCTGGCTTCCGCCTAAAAAACTGGCGGTACCATTGGCCTCAGCCGGGCAAGCCTGCTCTGCGGCCAAACCAGCACTTTCTAACGCTGATGGTTCGGTCAATTCAATGACCATCACTGCAGTACAAGCACCGGCATCTGTGACAGTGACGGTGTAGGTTCCAGCATTCAGGTCATTTAGCTGAGGACCATTGCTGCCATTTGACCAGAAGAACTGAAACGACCCCGTTCCACCGCTCGACAAAACCTGGATATTTCCGTCCGTTCCACCTGCACATAACGGCGAAAGCGTGGTGGCATTCACGTTAATGGCAGGCAAGCCACCCACCGTTTGCGTTAAAATTTGGGTGCAGGATCCAGCATCCGTGACGGTTACCTGATACGCTCCCGCGCTCACATCGCTCAGGTCCTCCGAGCTGGCACCATTTGACCATAGATAAGCCAATGGCGCTACGCCGTTTTGTACGGTCAGGTCAATATTGCCGCCCAGGCCACCATTGCAAATTGCTGGACCAGCGGTGGCAGACAGCCCGATTTGCAACGGCTCTTCTATTTGATAATCAAAGGTTTGCGCACAGGTTTCATTCGCGTAAGTCACCGTCAAGGCGTAATTCCCGGGTTGTAATCCCTGAATTTGGCTGCTCGTGGCATTGTTTGACCAGAGATATCCAAAGCCCGGTGTGCCACTTACCACATTCACCAAAATGCTTCCATCATTTGCCCCAAAACACGAGACATTTATTTCTGTTGTGGCAAGGCTTGGCGGTAAATGTTCAAGCACCTGAACGTTGTCCACCACCGTGCAAGCATTGGCATCCGTGATGGTAATTTGATAATTGCCGGCTGACAATCCAGCTAAATAAGGCGTGGTTGCACTGTTCGACCAAAGTAAGGTGTAGGGTGGCGTGGCCTGTGCGGCCCCCAAAAATGTTGCCTCTCCTGTAGCCAATCCCGGGCAACTGGGCGCCGTGGAAAATCCCGTAGAGATCAAGGGATCTGGCTGCGAAATGGATATCTGAATCGTATCGGCGCAATTATCGGCATCCGTTACGGTCACGGAATAATCACCGGCCAGGGCATTGGGTAAATCAGGATTTTGGCTGCCGTCTGACCAGAGGAAATTGTAGGGCGGATTTCCCGTCAGCAAATTCACATTGAGTGTCCCGCTTTGCCCAAAGCACAAGATCGGCGCAGCAACGAAAGCCGATACCTGCAAATTTCCTCCCGCATTAACCCGGATCGAATCCGTGGAAACACAACTCTTCGCATCCGTTACAGTCACCGAAAAAACGCCATCTGTCAGGCTGCTGATACTCGTCCCGGTGTTCCCTGAAGACCACTGGTATTGAAGCGGAAGGTAGGCACTTTGAACAGAAGCGATTGCGATAGCGGGATTCCCAAAACAATCGCCATTGATCGTATCCAGTTGAATATCAGGCTTTTCGAAGATTATTATTTGAAAAGTGTCCACTTGTTTTTCCCCACAAAAATCAGTGGCTTCCACCCAATACACGCCCGCCTGCTGTGCCTGAAAACCAAGATCGGTGCTGCCGTCTTGCCATAGATAACTGTTGAAGCCTGATCCAGCTTCCAGAGAAATTAAACTGTCGAAGCAGGCACTGAAATCGGGACCAAGGTCAAAGCCAGGCGGTTGCGGAAGGATTTCAAATTGAAATAAATTGTTCAAATAATTGCACTCCAGTATCGTGTTTACCGGAAAATCAACACTCAACTGGAACGGCGGAGGCTTGGAAGCATCGTCGTTCACCACGCCAAAGTAATTTCCGGCTGTGTTTGGAAGTGTAAAATTGAAGGTTTTACATGAGTCCACCTTAACCATTTCGCTGGTCCATTGCACAGTTCCGAGCAATGCTGCTGTGGTAGTGGTTGGATCCGATTGATAAAACGCCACTGGGGTCCCGGCGGGAAGCGATTTGTCACCTGAATTGCAGACATTCAACTGAACGGTAACGCTGTCACCATAACAATTGACTTGGTCCACCATTGCTGAAGCATCCGCAAGCGGGATAAATGGCTCAAAGTTTTCGTTCAGCAAAGGCCGTTGCGACAGATAACGGTTCAATGGGCGTATTCCCGAGCCGGCGGCAGGCAATTCAAGGTGATGAAAATCCTGTTGCGCAGGGATGCTGAGGTCATCATTTACATTGACAATGAAATAGTTGTATTGGTTCCAGACATTTCGGCAGGGTACCCAGGGGCCCGCATCAGATTCATACACTTGCATTCTGCCCCTCACGTTAAAATTGCCATCGGTAAGGCGACCAGTAACGGCAATTTCCGTCTCCCCATCATTGTCCACATCTGCCACCACAGGATACTCGTCAGATGTTCGAGAAAAACCTGGTGTTTTGAACCAGTTCCGTTCCGTGTCCACACCGACAGGAAAAGGCGTCCCCCCACCATATAAGATCCTTAAATTTTCCTCGTCCCGATAAACGATCTCTGAAATACCATCCCCATTAAAATCATATACCGTGGAGCCGGTCCAACCCGAAAAATCGGTAGTCGGAAGGTTCCACCAATACGGGGCAGCCGGGAAAGATTGTGCCGCATGAAGGCTAAAACAAGTGAAATTAAAAGAACTACAAACCAGTATTTCCGGAAAATCCACGGCATACCCAAGTTGTGTGTCATCATACACATTAGCCACACAGGCCAAACTTCCGCTGTTGATCGGGTTGGTGGGGAACCGAAAAAACCGGATCAAGCCATTTTTATTCCACACATATACCCCATACTGATTATTCTGACGTAAGGAACTGACCACAATATCAAGTGTGCCATCCAGGTCAAGGTCTGCCACGGCAGTATATCCATCGCTGTAATTGGGATTTGGCACCACCATAGTATTGAGGTTGCGCTGCACCTTGATTTGGTAACCGTCTCCATCTCCCAGGTCAAGATCGATGGAATAAATCACTGGGCCTGCCACCAGTTCCAACCCAGTGCAATCAGGGTCCCCGTTGCAATCGGCCACCGTGAGTAAATCCACAGCCGTTGGGTTGCAACTGCCCTCGGCATACCCCCCGTATTGTGCCCTTCCCTGATTGGCAGGGCCGTTGATAATTTTTGTCAACGAAGCTGCAGCCGGGTTGGAAAAATCAAACTGATAGATATCGCTGCCCGCATAAACCTCCGGTTTGCCATCACCGTCGAAATCAGCCAGCAAGGGGCGTTGGTCAATAAAATCCAGCAGCCCGGTTGAGGTGATCCATAAGTTCATGGGAGCGCCGGGAGTTTCAGTGTAATTATTGAAAACGCGGACACGGCGGTCATTACACGCCATTAACAGCTCCGGAATTCCATCCCCATCCACATCGCCAATGGTCGGCCCGGGCGCAGGGTAATAATCAAAACCACCTGGAACAGTTAGAATAAGCGGGTTATCTGCATTAGAGCCATCGCCTCTGTAAAATTGTATCCTGTCCCAGGTGCCAAAGGACCCCTCCGCTACGATGATCTCCGGCATGCTGTCTGCCTGCGGGTTCATATTCGCCACCATCGGGGTGGCTACTACCGAGGCCGCATCCTGACTTGATTGCCATGCCAGACGGGCCTTAAACTGAGTTGGCAAGTTTATCAACGAGCAATCCTGGGCAATGGCCTGGTTTTTTAGCAAAAAAAACGAGGAAAATACGAATAGGAGGAGCCGTAATTTTAGTGGCATAGGCGGTGGTTTTATTGCTCAAAGTTAAGGATTGAATTAGAGGAAAGATGCAATGTTTTTTAAGTTGCTGCACGGCCGTCAATAATCAAGCAATTGACAGGCCTTTTTCTTCACAAAATTTTCATTCCGTACATTCGCCCGTCCAATCCTGTGTTTTTAAAAAAAGGGCAACGTCATGTCAAAAAAGAAATTTGCAAAACCTGTTCCACAGCTCCGAAAGCAACCCAAGGCTCAAAGTCCGGTACCCAGCATTTTAAGGCCGATAAAAGGCGCTATTTGGGTTGGTATTGCCGCTGCAGCATTAGGCTTTATATTGTACCTCAACACCTTGGGGCATCTTTACACCCTCGACGATTTTTCTATCATCAAGTCGAACTGGATCACAAAAGGCGGCTTGAAAAATCTGGGCCTTATTTTTTCCACGGAGTACCGTTTTGGTTCCTGGAATAGCGTTGGATCGCTCTATCGACCGATTCCGCTCACGATGTTTACCCTGGAGTGGCAGCTTGCGCCCGACAAACCCATGCTCGGGCACGTCCTTAATGTGCTGTTTTATGCCCTTACAGGCTGGGTTTTGTGGGCCAGCTGGCGAAAAGTCCTATCCGGCCACCCACCTGCCCTGGCTGCTATTGCAGTTTTGGTGTTCATGGCTCATCCGGTGCACACCGAGGTGGTGGCCAATATCAAAAGCCGGGACGAGATACTGGCCTTGCTTTTCGGTACGCTTACCCTCAGCGCAATCTGGAAATACCTGGAAAAAGACGATTTGAAATGGCTGTATTTGGCCGTGTTGTTTTATACCGTGGCAATGTTTTCCAAAGAAAGCGCTATTACGCTTATGGCTGTTTTTCCTCTGGCAATGTGGTTTTTTACGAATACCGAGGCAGGGAAAATTGCCAAGATCACCGGGATTTTGCTGGTGCCCGCTGTCATTTTCCTGTTGATCAGAAAACAAATTCTGGATGCTCAACCCTATCAGGAAAGTTATTCAATCCTCGATAATTTTATGGCAGAAACCAAAAACCAGGGGGAAAAACTTGCCTCAGCTTTCATGATGTGTGGCAGGTATTTGTGGACGCTCATTTTCCCCCATCCACTGGTGAGCGACATGGGATACCCACAGACCAAGGTGGTCAGTTTTGCCGATTGGCGGGCTTTGGCGGGCTTTTTCGCTTATACAGGCATGGGGATCTGGGCCGTGCTAAACATCAAACGCAAACATGTCCTTTCATTTGCCATTCTGTTTTATCTCGCCACTTTTTCGGTCTTTAGCAACGTGTTGATGCAAATCGGTACCTCCTATGGCGAGCGTTTGCTCTATATTCCTTCCTTTGGTTTTGCGCTTGCCCTTGGCTGGCTTTTCTGTAAAATATTCAAGATCACCGACTTGGACGAAGTTTGGAACCCCAATGGGAAGGGAACGGCGCTGTGGATGGCCGTTGGAATTTTGCTGGCGGCATATTCGCTAAAAACCGTTTTCCGCAACGGCGCCTGGTACGACAGCGCCTCGCTTTACGCGGCAGATCTGCCCAATTCGCCGAATTGCGCCAAGCTCAATTATCACAATGCCCTCGAACAGGTACGACTTGGCATGGATGAAAAAGAAAGTATCGTCAAAGACGTGGAACAGGTGCGGCGCGGCATTGAATGTTACGACAAGTGTATCAAACTTTATCCGCAGTACCACGATGCTTACGGAAGTCGCGGCCTCGCGTATTTCAGATTGGGAGAAGTGTTGAAAAATCCGGAAGAGCAACGGATCGCCTGGGACAAAGCATTGGCAGACTATCAGGAATCGCTCAAATACCGCTACAACAACTCAGAAGTGCTCTCCAACATGGGGAAGATCTATTTCACACGCAACCAACCTGAAAAAGCCGAAGAGGTGTATCGGAAATCTGTTGAATTCGACCCGCGTTTTGTGGATGGGCGCCGCAATCTTGGAGCCGTGCTCGCCATGCAAAAGAAATTCCCGGCAGCCATCGAACAATGGAAAGAGGCCCTTAAATATGCGGACAAAACCAAATCCGGCACGCTCTATTTTTATATCGGCTCAGCCTACAAGGATATGGGAAAGCCAGAACTTTCGGGGGAATGGTTCGAGAAGGCTTATGCCGTGGAACCTTCGTTGCGGAAGTAAAAAACCGGAAAATGTAAAACAGGAGAAAAGAAAAATCAAGAACTTTTCTCCTGTTTTACATTTTCCGGTCAAAATAGTTTCAAATTTTGTGGTTAGGAACGTGTGAATAATATTTCTCAGGCTTCTGCCCTTACCCGCTTAGCCCTGGCCGTGTCATTCCCGATAAGCTTTCTCGGTTTCTGCAGCCCAATTGCAATCTCCAGCACTTCCACCATCCTGTCCACATAATGGAAACTCAGTCCTTTGATGTATTCTTGTTCAATCTCTTTCACATGCTTTTGGTTGTCCCTGCAAAGGATAACCTCGGTGATGCCAGCCCGTTTGGCTGCAAGAATTTTCTCTTTAATACCGCCCACCGGAAGCACCTTGCCCCGCAGGGTTATCTCGCCGGTCATAGCCAAAAATGGCTTTAGGGGCTTGTTGGTAAAGGCCGAGGTTATAGCCGAAAGCATCGTCACGCCTGCCGAAGGGCCGTCTTTTGGTATAGCGCCTTCCGGGATGTGAATGTGTATGTCATTTTTTTCAAACATCTCCTGCTCAATGCCCAATGTTTCAGCATGTGCCCGTATATAGCTAAGGGCTGTGGTAGCGCTTTCTTTCATCACGTCGCCGAGGTTGCCTGTGAGCTGAAGACGGCCCGTGCCTTTGTTGAGGCTGACTTCAATAAACAGGATTTCACCACCCACGGAAGTCCAGGCCAAACCGATAGCCACGCCTGCCGACTGTTTTTCCCGATAAACTTCTGAATCGAATTTGGTAGGGCCCAGGATGACTGACAGATGCTCGGGCTTCACGGCCACCTCATATTCTTCTTCCATGGCCACTTTTTTAGCAATGGAACGCATCACGGAGCCAATTTCCCGCGAAAGGTTGCGCACTCCGCTCTCTGCCGTATAGCTTTGTACTATTTTAACCAAAGCCCTGTCATTGATTTTTACTTGCCCTGGCTTTAAACCATGCTCTTTACGCTCGCTGGGTATAAGATGGCGCTTGGCGATTTCGACCTTTTCTTCCTGAGAATAACCGGCGATCTCAATGATCTCCATCCGGTCAAGCAAGGCTGGTTGTATGGTGCTGAGCGTGTTGGCCGTTGCGATAAACAGGACTTTGGAAAGATCGAATTCCAGTTCCAGGTAGTTGTCGTAAAACGCCGAATTCTGTTCAGGATCAAGCACTTCCAACAGCGCGGAAGATGGGTCGCCCCGGAAATCTTTGCCTACTTTATCAATTTCGTCAAGGATAAAAACCGGGTTTCCGGCTTTCGCTTTTTTCAAGGACTGCACGATACGGCCCGGCAATGCGCCAATATACGTTTTGCGATGTCCGCGAATCTCGGCCTCGTCATGAAGACCGCCCAAACTCATGCGAACGTATTTGCGCTTCAAAGCCCGGGCAATACTGGCGCCCAGGGAAGTCTTGCCCACACCCGGAGGGCCTACGAGACAAAGGATCGGGGCTTTCATGTCGCCTTTAAGCTTCAAAACGGCAAGATGCTCCATGATCCGGTCTTTTACTTTGGTAAGACCATAGTGGTCGCGATCAAGCACTTGCTGCACCTTTTTGAGGTCAAACTGGTCTTTGGTATATTCCTGCCAGGGCAAATCCAAAAGGGTTTCCAGATAGGTAACCCCAATGGCGTATTCCGCAATTTGGGGATTCACCCGCCGCATTTTATTAACCTCCCGATTGAAGGCCTCCTCCACAGGTTTCGCCCATTTTTTCTTTTTAGAGCGCCGCACCAAAGCATCTATCTCTTCCTCTTGCGGGTTGTTGCCGAGCTCTTCCTGAATGGTTTTGAGTTGTTGGTTGAGGTAATAGTCCCGCTGCTGTTTTTCAATGTCCACCCGCACTTTCGACTCGATCTGATCCTTCAATTCAAGGAGTTGGAGCTCCGAATCCATGTGCTGCAGAATAGCGCTGGCCTTGTCTTTAAGGTTGTTGATCTCGAGTATTTCCTGCTTGTGGTTGACCGGAATGCCCAGGTTGGAGGCAATAAAATTGAGCAAAAAATTGTCGTTGTTGATGTTTTTCAACATTACAACGGCCTCAGAAGGGATTTGGGGCGAGAGTTCGATGATTTGCCGGGCAGCATCGCGCACACTGCTGATCATGGCCCGGAATTCAAGTTTGTTTTTGGGCGTGTCATACTCGAGCGTACTGATTTGGCCGACCATGTAGGGGTCGTCGTGCATCAAATCGTCGAGGTGAAAACGCTTCCGGCCTTGAAGGATGGCCGTAGTGGAGCCATCGGGCATTTTGAGGAGTTTCAAGATACGGGCCACCGTGCCTACCCGGTATAAGTCTCGGGCAGAAGGTGACTCGATTTTGAGGTCCTTTTGAGAAAGCACGCCAATATATCGATCGGCTTCATAGGCGCGTTGCACGGCACGGATGCTTTTGTCGCGCCCAACCGTAATAGGCGTGACGATTCCGGGAAACAACACAGTATTTTTCAACGGAAGGAGTGGCACGGTGTCCGGAAACACCTCGCCTGCCTTTTCATCATCTTCTTCAAGGGAGAAAAGTGGTACGAAATCAGGCTCATCGTCTGACTGCTGCGACATCAAATAATTATCAAACATACGAATAGAAACGAGTGGGGGTAGGAACAGATGAAAACGCCGCGTTTTTCAATGACGCAAACATGGGGAAATTCACGGGAAATGCAGCGAGAAAAATGATTTTGTGTCAACCTGACAACAAATTTGTTTTTTCACGACCAACATCTTCTATGACAAACAGCCTGCCATCCCCAAAAACCACATCCTTTGGCAGGTGCAATCCGAACTGAAGCGACAAAACGGCAGATAGATTTCGTGTTGACCCATTCATCTAAAACCGCAACAATACCAATTTCAGCCTTCCCCGGTATTCTGATGGCACGATACATTCTGAGGTGTTCAGTTGCATCGCATCCCGAAAACGCAGCCTCAGGCTTTGGTTTAAGGTATTGAGCAAGGCGTTGCGGTCAAACTCGCCGATAGCGCTCAAAACATACTCACTGCAGGTATTTTCGTATTTAATCTCGTCATTGAAAAAAAACCGCATCCGATCGGCGCTGCGCATCAGAAAATAGGACGAAAAAGTGCCGTCATCATCCTGCGAATATTGCTTTTTGTGCAGAGCAGTTTTCCACTGAGCCTGTCCATTGGGCAAAAACGTCACAACAAAAACATCGTCGTAATAATAATCCACGATCATCCGCATGCCATCGCGGAAAAAACCACGCCCAGCCGATGCGCCGCGCTGAACCTCATGAAAACGCTCAGCCACCATAATTATTCCGCCATCTTGCCGCAACAACAATTCGCGCAGTTGGGCATCGGATACGCCACGCGCGCCATCGCTTATGTCCTTTTGCCGGAGTATAGACAGGAATTTATCGTCAAACGGTTCATAATTAAGTGCTTGTATAGAATCCGAGCCTGGAATAATGCTCAGATAAAATGCACCATTGGCCCGTTCCCGGCCCTTTTCAGCCCAGAGCCCGGCCGCGTTCAAGCGGTTGTTGAGGTTGTCAAAAATAAACCTGGAATCCACCGTAAGATACCCTCCCATCGGCACCCGATTGACCTGAGGCCCTGAATGATCAAAACGGAGTACTTTTAACTCGTGCCGGTCGAGTTTCCCACGTCGGTTGCTTTTTTCCGTGATCCAAAAGAACGCCCCGGCATTGCTCAAGGCGGTTTCGGGTTTGCGGTCTTCAAAAAAATCAGAGGCATCGTCCACTATGGAAATAGTGTCCCACAAGACCTGCATTTTATCCAATTGAAAACAAGTAGCCTCGATACGGTCACGATCGGCAGTGTTATAAACCACGATACAATTGCGGTCTTCACTGTGGATCATATCAAGCACAGGCGTATTAAAAAGCCGTTCTCCAAAGTCTTTGACCAACATGCTGTCAATAAGGTTGGCGCCTGGGTCGTACTTGTGCACACGAAGGTAAGTGTGCCCCCGCCGACGGATTTGATACACCACAGAAAAATCATTTCGTCCGGGCACCACACCCAGCACACGCATCCCTTTGCGGTCAAGATCGTTGAGGTCTTTGCTCCAGCTAAGGCGCATTTGGGGGTCAAAAGCCTGTACCACGAAGTCGTCGTATCGGTCGCGGAAGACCAAAATACGATCGCTCAAGCGCCCAATGAGTTCGTAGCCATAGTCAGAGCGAATGAAGATCGGATCGGACACCACGGCGGATTGACTGTACAAGCCAGTAACCGCCAGGCAGAAAAAGGAAAAAAGGAACAGTAGTTTTTGCATAGTTGAACAAAAATAGAGAGAATTTTGCAGCTATGAAAATCCTTATCATAAACGGCCCAAATCTCAACTTGCTTGGAACGCGCGAACCCGAAATTTATGGCAGCCAAAGCTTTGAATCCTTTTTTGACGCCTTGATATCTGAGTTTCCCCATCTTGAACTCGAATATTTTCAAAGCAACCATGAAGGAGCCCTGATAGACAAACTCCAGCAAGCAGGTTTTAGTGTTTCCGGCATCATAATCAACGCAGGGGCGTTCACCCATACTTCCATTGCGCTGGCCGATGCAATTGCGGCAATTTCTACGCCTGTCATTGAAGTTCACATCAGCAATGTACACCGAAGGGAACCATTCCGACATCATTCTTATTTGTCGGCCCAATGCGTTGGAAGCATTGTTGGCCTGGGCTTGGAAGGGTATCGGCTGGGCGTGATGTGGTTTTTGAAGCAAGGCTGAGGTTTCTTTTATTCCCGCAAATATTAGCCAAATCACCAATTACCGCATATCGCATATCTTGTTTGGCGTTACATTCGCCGCATCAACCACTCCAGTTAGTGTTTGTCAACTGTATCCATGAAATATAAATTCCTACCCCTCGCATTGCTATGTCATTTTTGCAGCCTTTCGGCGCAAAATTTTTATGAACCCACCAATTTGCAGGAAATCAAGATCACTTTTTTCCAGAACAACTGGGATGCTAAACTTGATTCGCTCAAAGCCATTGACGATGGAGACTATCTGCTTGCCCAATCGGTAGAAATAAATGGACAATTATTTGATTCTGTTGGAGTTAAATACAAAGGAAACAGTTCGTACAGCCCGAGCAATGCCAAAAACCCCTTGCATATTGAATTGAATTTTGTCAAAAAAGGACAAAATTACCTTGGTGTTAAAGACATCAAACTCGGCAACGGATTCTCCGACCCGACTTTTGTGCGCGAGCCGCTTGCTTACGAAATTGCCCGAAAATACATGGATGCGCCACGCGCCAACCACGCCAAAGTGTGGATGAATGGCACTTATTGGGGATTATATGGGAACGTAGAGAGCGTCAACAAGCAATTCCTTCAAAATCATTTTTCCACCAACGGAAATCGCTCCTTTTTCAAATGCAATCCCGAAGACTTCGGTGGGCCTGGCACCGGGGGCAATTACCCTGACCTCGTGTATTCCAGCACGGACAGCGCGTTTTATTACCCAAAATACGATATCCAATCGGAATGGGGCTGGCAACAATTGCTCCAACTCATGGAAACGCTCAAAAACAACCCCAACGCTGCCGACAATATCCTGGATGTAGATCGCGCCCTGTGGATGCTGGCATTCAACAACGTTCTGGTAAACCTCGACTCCTACACGGGGGCTTTTGCTCAAAATTACTACCTCTACCACGATAAAAACGAGCGCTGGCTCAGTACCGTTTGGGATCTGAACATGAGTTATGGCGCCTTTCCGTTGCTAAACAGCAACCAGATGCTCAGCCTTGCGCAAATGAAGCAATTGGACCCGCTTGCACAGTCAACCAACAGCAACCGCCCGCTCATCAAGCAGCTGCTCTCCAACCCTACTTGGAAGCGGATGTACCTGGCACACCTGAAAACCATCCTGTTGGAAAACTTTGCTTCCGAAGCCGATTACAAGGACCGCGCCCTCGAATTGCAAGCGGTAATAGATGCTGCCGTTCAGGCCGATACCAAGAAATTTTACAGCTATTCCAATTTCCAAACCAACCTAACGAGTACCGTCACTACGGGAGGTGGCGGGCCTTTTGGTACGATCCCTGGCATTACTGACCTTATGAATGCCCGGCACAACTTTTTGATTACCAACGCTAATCTTACCCCCGTGGCACCAAGTATCACCAATATTAGCGGTGGTGGCATCAGCACATTCAACGTTACGGCGCAAGTTCAAAACGCTACTTCAGTCACCCTTGCCTGGCGCGCCGACAGTTCCGATTTGTTCCAAAAAACTCCGATGCTCGACGATGGATTGCACCTGGACGGAGCCGCTGGCGACGGCATTTTTGGAGCCTCTTTCCTGCTTACTGACCCGACCGGGCAATACTATATTTATGCTGAAAATGCCCAGGCTGGCAGCTTCAGTCCCGCCCGGGCAGAGCATGAGTTTTATCTCGCCACGCCCGACCTGCCCAATCCGGGCGAGGTGGTGATCAATGAGTTTTTAGCCAGCAATGAGGCGGGCGAAATAGACGAAGCGGGCGAAAATGAGGATTGGCTCGAATTATATAACAATACGAACAGCCCCGTCAGCCTCTTCGGATTGTACCTGACCGACAAAGCTGACAATCGGAACAAATGGGCTTTCCCCGCCAATGTGAGCATCCCGGCACATGGGTTTTTAATGATATGGCTCGACAACGATGACCTGCAAGGGCCTTTTCATGCCAACTTTAAATTGAGTGCGGGGGGAGAGACCTTGATCCTTTCTGATGGGGCTTCTCTGGTACTCGACGAGATCACGTTCGGCCAGCAATTGCCCGATGTCACTTTTGGCCGCTATCTGAATGGAACGGGCAATTTCACGTTTATGCCGCCAACTTTTAATGCGGTTAATTCCCTGACGATCAAAACATTGGAGCCTGTTGGCCAAAATACATTGCGCGTTTTTCCGAACCCGTCTTCGGGGGTTTTCGCATTGAAATCAGATGTGGCCCTGGGAAGCTTCAGGGTACTGAATTCGCTCGGGCTACAAGTATATTCAGGGCAATTTGGCAGCGAAACGAATGCCCTATTGAATCTTGAAAATTTGCCAGCAGGGCTATATTTTATTCAAACAGAAAACGCTACCGTAAGGGTGCTGAAGCAATGATTTTTCTGGCTAAATCTCGTAGGTTTTGAAAACCTACGAGGTTTCAACTTCCTTACTTCTAATATTTCACAATTCATGAACACTAAAATGCTACGCCTATTACTCCTCATTGCCTCAATTGCTGCTACCCATTGCCTTTCGGCACAAGTCGTCGTGAACGAATATTCCTGTGCCAACTGGAAACAGTTTTTTGATCACTACCAAGGCACTGAAGACTGGGTAGAACTCTACAATACCTCAGACACCCCCGTAAACATTAGCGGATACCACCTGAGCGACAATGAAAACAAGCCAACAAAATGGGTGTTTCCGGCAAATACGACCATTGATGCCAAGGAATACCTCTACGTATGGTGTTCAGGGCGCGATTTGAAAGACCCGCTGGGAAAGCTGCACACGAGTTTCAAACTGACCCAAACAAAAAACAATGCGGAGCATATTGTCTTTTCTGATCCTTCCGGGGCCATTTTGGATGACATAAAAATTGAAAAAACGCAAACCCATGAGTCGCGCGCCCGTTTTCCGGATGGTTCCAACGAGTGGCGCACTTCGCTCGAACCGTCTCCAGGCACTACTAACGACGACGCGATAACCACCATCGCCTATGCACAGAGGCCTGTCATGAGTCAGGCGCCTGGCTTTTATACTGACTCGGTGACAGTGGCCATCAGCAGCACCGAGCCGAATGCGGTGATTCGTTACACCCTGAACAGCACGGAGCCTCACGCTAATTCCCCCATTTATACACAACCTCTGGTGCTTACAAAAACCACCGTGGTCAAAGCTACTACCTTTAGCAACAACACCTTGATCCATCCAAGCTTCGTTCAATACAATACCTATTTTGTAAACGAAGCACATACCCTGGCGGTTGTCTCTGTAGCATCGGATGGTGTTTTGCAATTGGCCAACGGAAACGCAAGCCTGAGGCCCTCGGGCAGCATCGAATTTTTCAACAAAAACAAAATACGCAAATCCCGTACCTATGGCGAATTAAACAGCCATGGCCAGGATTCCTGGGCCAACGACCAACGCAGCCTCGACTGGGTAAGCCGCGACGAGATGGGCTACGATTACGCCCTGCAAGAGAAACTATTTCCGCTCACCGAACGCACTGAATTCCAACGGATTATCCTCCGTGCTTCGGGCGACGACAATTATCCCGCTGCCCATCATCCTCAAAATGAGGGCAGTGCGCACGTTCGCGATGCCTATATTCACAATTTGGCAAAACGCGGTGGGTTAAACCTGGACGTTCGGGTGGCTGAAAAATGCATCGTTTACCTCAATGGCCAATATTGGGGAGTGTATGACATGCGTGAGATCCCGGACGACCACGATTACACCGACTATTACTACGGCCAGGGGAAATACGACATCCAATACGTGCTCACCTGGGGAAACACCTGGGCCGAATATGGCGGACAGCAAGCCATCAACGACTGGCATGCCATGCGGGCTTTTATTATGGCGAACAACATAAACGACCCCAATAAATTAAAATACATCGAAGACCATTACGACTACAAAAGCCTGATCGACTATGTGATCGTCAACTCCTTTACAGTGTGTACGGATTGGCTGAATTACAATACAGGCATCTGGCGCGGCCTAAATCCCGACGGAGACCACAAAAAATGGGGCTATATTCTTTGGGACAACGACGCGACCTTCGATCACTATATCAATTACACCGGATTGCCTTCTACGCAATTCAATGCCAAACCCTGCAATCCGGAAGGACTGACCGGAGGCTCTGACCCTGAACAACATATACGTGTGTTGAACAAACTTCGGAGCAACCAAAATATTGAACGATATTATGTGACACGGATGGCTGATTTGATGAGTACAGTGTTTGGCTGTGAAAACATGTTAAGTTACCTGGACAGCATCGAAGGTTTGATTGACCCTGAAATGACCCGACACAGCCAGCGTTGGTTCGGCACTTATGCCGAGTGGAAAAACAACCTGGACGAGCTCCGGGACTTCATCACCAACCGTTGCAATATTCTCCCCTCCTTGATGGACGATTGTTATACCGTGAGCGGCCCGCACCAAACCGTGGTGATGGTAGAACCTCCGCTTGCTGGCACCTTGAATATCAACACCTTGACTTATTCTGCTGATCAATTTCCGCACACACAGACTTATTTTGGAGGTTCTGACGCCGGGCTTAGTCTTTGGGCGTTCGCCGATACCTCAGCGGGCTACAAATTTGACCACTGGTCGGCAATTAATCATACTTTTGCCAACCCTGACTCCACTTATGGTTTTTTAAACCTGAATACTTCAGACACCATTGTGGCGCATTTTAGCAAAGCAAGCAGCCCCGTTTTTGAACCAGGAAGTTTGGGGAAACCCACGTTTACGGTTTTTCCATCGTTGTTTGATAAAGAAATCACGGTAAACTTTTTCCTGCCAGAGCGGTCAAAAGTGGCTCTTCGGCTTTTTGACTTGTTAGGCAATCTGGTTGCGGAAGATCTCGTAGGAGAAACGGCGGGCAATGGCACGGCGCGTTTTGATTTGAGCAACAGCCAATTGCCATCAGGCGTTTATTTTCTGAAATGCACGGCGGGTGGTTTTGAAAAAGCAGTAAAACTAGTGCGTGCGAAATAATTGAATAAAATCCTAACCTTTAGACTACGACCTTGCGACACGAACTGAAACGAATTCTAGGTGGACTGATAATCCTTGCAATGGTGATAGTTGCCCTTTATGTGCCGATGGAAGTGCCTTTCACAGCAGAAAGCATCGGGCGGGTTTTGCCAGCGCAAGAGTGGCGATTGATACAAGACCAGACAGGACGCCTAACTTCGGTCGTTCGTGACCACAAACAGGGAGTGGCCCAGCAGATTGATGCTTTTCAGTTTGAACAGGGCGATTTTTCGGGCATTAAAATCGAGATTCCTCCAGAATCATTTGTTAGAGCAGGTGATACTGTAGTGCGGATGTATTCCATCAGGCAACGTGAAGAGATCCAGGAAATTGAAGCAAAACTTTTACTGTATTCCGCACAACTTCAATCTGACAAGACGGGCGACAAACCACCCATCATTCAGGAAGCCGAAAACAAACTCCATTTTGCCGAACAAGACCTGACCCTGAAAGAGAATTTTTATCACCTTAAAAAGAAACTCAAAGACGACGGCCTGATTGCCAACACCGAGTTTCAAACTACAGAAAACGACTGGAATCTCGCAAAAATACAGGTCGAAATAGCGCGAAAATACCTGGAAAACGTGGACACTGGCATTAAGCAAGAAGGTGTCGGCATCACAGAAGCACAATTGCGAGGTCTTCAAAACCGACTCACTATCCTTAAACAAAAAGGCTTGGCATTCGCAATTCGAGCCCCGTTTTCGGGCTGGGTAGTGGCTTCGGCGTTGCCAGAGGAACTGCTCACACTCCAACGTGCCGACGAGTATGTGGTGCAAATCCCCATACGCGTGGAACAATTACGTTTTCTCAAACCCGATGTGGACATTCAGGTTACTGATGTGCAAACCGGGCATGTCTTCAAAGGACGGTTCGGTACGCTAGGCTCAAAAGTAGAAGTGCTCGACAATCGTCAAGTGTCTATGCTTACTGCTACTGTGTGGCCAGATAGTGCAAGCGCTCGACTTAGCACTGGAGTATCAGCCATGTGCAAAATTGAGTTTGGGCAGGTAAACCAGCGTGAATTCATGAAGCGTATTTTAAATTTCCAATTTTAAAACAAGACTCAGCTCAACATCTTAAGTTACCACACCTTGCGCTACGAATATAAATACCTCGTCCCAATGGATAACTACAGCGCCTTACGCAGCGCGCTTTTGCCCTTTTTGCAGAAGGACAAATTTGCCGCGCAACAGCCTAATGGCATGTACACCGTGCGCAGTATTTATTTTGACACTCCGGGATTTGAGATGTACCACACCAAAATAGAAGGCATCGCCCACCGGATGAAAGTGCGGATGCGTGGCTACAATGTGGAAAATGAGCAAAGCCAGGTTTTTATGGAAATAAAACGGAAATACGAGGGGCCAATTTTGAAAAACCGGGCTGATGCACCATACAAGGTTGTTTGTCAATTGTTTAAATCAGGTACAATTTTCGAAGATTATGCCCCCCAAATAAGAAAACCTGACAATGCGAAGCGTTTTTTTTATCAGATCATAAGCCGAAACTTGCGCCCGGTGATCAACGTAATTTACGAACGCGAACCATATTTGGGTAAAAACACAAATTTAGAGAACGATTTTCGGCTCACCTTCGACCTGCATTTGCGAAGCGTGGGCTACCCTTCAATAGATCGACTTTACAACGAAACAGGAGCAATATTCGCCTTCCCCGGTTTTTTTATTTTGGAGGTAAAATTCAACCAGTTTTGCCCCAATTGGATCAAACCAATTTTGGAAGATTTTCAACTGCGCAAAGAGCCCGCTTCAAAGTATGTGGGCACTATTAATTCAAACCCTTTCATCAATCCGGAGCGATGGGGAGAAGCCTTGTCAAAAAGCAGAATCGCCATTTAAACTAGGATGTATGATGTATGAACTGCGACGATTGGTTCTAATGTTCATAGTTCATACATCATACATTATAGTTCATACATCAAAAAAAAGTGTTTACAGATTATCAAAGTTTAACCGTATTCCCAACCGCTACAGCAGATGTGCTTGCAAATCTGCTGGTGTCATTTGTGTGCGGCTTGATGATCAGCGTGATCTATCGGCTAACGTATCGAGGACCCTCGTACTCGGTCACTTTCGTGAACTCACTGGTTTTGTTGAGCATCATTGCTGCGATAGTCATTATGGTAATTGGCAACAATATTGCCCGTGCATTTGGGCTGGTGGGCGCCATGAGCATCATTCGTTTTCGGACAGCCATCCGCGATACCATGGATCTGGTGTTTATTTTTTTATCGCTGGCTCTGGGCATGGCTTGCGGCGTTGGGTTGAGTATTTTGGCGATCATTGGGTCGCTTTTGGCAGGTTTCGTGGTCATAGCGCTTACATTCACCAATTTTGGCGCACCGCGCAAACGACATTTCCTGATCCAGATCATCCACCATTCTTCCGAGCAAAATGATGTGACCAAACCACTCGCAAGGTATTGCAGCTCTCTAAAATTGGTCAGTTTGAAAAATATTGGCCTGGAAGACCTTACAGAAAGCAACTACCATATCACGCTCAGGAGTACCAAAAAAACGGAAGAAATGGTGCGAACCCTGCGCGAAACTCCAGGAGTACAGCAGGTCAATCTCTTTTTTGACGAGGATGATTTTAACCCGCCAACGATGTAGGATTCCGGCAAATTAGGAATTGAATTCCTAATTTGCCGGAAAAAATTTACTAATAAATGGATTTATAAGCACTTTCCTTTCAATACTGCCACTTTCAACACTGGGTTTTAGAATTTGGACCTGTTAAAATAAGGCGAGATATTTGGGCATCATCATCGAATCAATGGGCTTTTGCATTTGCCATGGACTAAAGTAGAAAAAGTTAGGTGATCAAAATCATGACATTACCTCCCAATCATCAACAGCGAGCTGTTCAAAAGGGTCTATATAGGTTAAAACGCTTCCTTTTAGGTTTTCCCAAGATTTATCTTTCTGCTTTTTGGGTGTTGCTTTTTCATTTAAAAGTTGAACTATAAAAGCCTTGTTCTCAGCAGACAGTTTTTCAAAAAACAGAAGAAACTGTGTGAATTCAGTGCCTGCTGCTGTCGAAATGTTTTTTAACTTTGTGATGGTCAAAACCTTTTACAAAGATTCGTTTAGAAATCAACCCATCAAATTATAAGATGTCTGCTGAGCCCCCAAACGGATTTATCTTGAAACCCCTAACTTTGCATAAAATTCAAATCACATGGCTGCTACGCTCGAAGCCCGCAAACTCCATATCCTCGAATATCTGGCAGAAGTGCAGAACGAGGCCGTAATCCACCAAATTGAAAACCTGCTTTTCCCAAATCGAGACTGGTGGCTTGATTTGAGTGAACGCGAGCAAAAGAGTATCCTCAATGGGGCAAAACAAGCCAAAGAAGGAAAAAAGGTTGAATTCGAAACGCTCATGCAACGCCTTAAAGAACGCAAAGCATGAAGGTCACCTTTACCGATCAGGCTGCCGACCAATTAGCAGAATTGGTTGACTATCTTGAAATTGAATGGTCAATAAAAGTCCGAGACAATTTTCTTTTGAAATTAGAAAGCGCCGTTGAAGTCATTGCGGCCTTTCCATTTGCATATCCTTCCTCTGAGTCTAATCCAGACTTTCGTCGCTGCGTAGTCACACCGCAAACTTCCTTATACTACCAAATCCAATCCAATGAAATCGAGGTTGTGGCCGTATTCGACAACCGAAGGGATTCTTGACCTCATAACAAGTCAGCCCACCTCGTATTTACCGCCTCCCTTACCATTTCTTCTTCCGCCAAATACGGCACAGTCACTTTCAAATCAGGATAAGCCTCCATCGTCCGCTCCAAAGTGCTGATCGCGTGCGGGTTGCGCGCCCAAGCCCGGCGACTGATGCCATTGTTGACATCCCAGAAAAGCATGGATCTCAGCCTGCGTTCTGAGTCCGGGCTGCCGTCGAGCACCATACCGAAACCGCCGTTCATGACGTCGCCCCAGCCTACGCCGCCGCCGTTGTGCAGGCTTACCCAGGTTGCGCCCCTGAACGAATCGCCGATCACGTTTTGCACCGCCATATCTGCTGTGAAACGGGAGCCATCGTATATGTTGGCCGTTTCGCGGAAGGGTGAATCGGTGCCGCTCACGTCATGGTGATCGCGGCCCAATACCACCGGGCCATGTAATTCGCCGCTGGCAATGGCATCGTTAAAGGCTTTTGAAATGCGCATGCGGCTTTCGGAATCAGCGTATAAAATGCGCGACATCGAACCTACAACCGGCAAATTGATGCTCGCATCGCGAATCCAGTTCAGGTTGTCGCGAATTTGGCCTTTGATTTCATCCGGGGCTTCGGCAAGCATTTCCGCTAAAACCTGTGCCGCGATCTGGTCTGTTTTTTCCAGATCGGCTATCTCTCCTGAGCAACATACCCAGCGGAAAGGCCCAAAACCGTAGTCGAAACACATAGGCCCCATGATGTCTTCCACATAAGATGGGTACCTGAAAAGCCCTTCGGCCTGATTTTTCCAGACTTCGGCCCCAGCTTCGCTGGCTTCCTTCAAAAATGCATTGCCGTAATCCCAGAAATACATGCCGCGCGCCGTCATAACATTGATTGCTTCTACGTGCCTCCGAAGCGTTGCCTGTACTTCTGCTAAAAACTTCTCCTTGTCTTTGATCAACAACAACTTAGCCTCTTCAAACGTGTACCCTACAGGACAATACCCCATGTCGTGGATATTATGGCAAGAGGTCTGGTCTGAGCCGAGTTCTACCGTTATATTGTCTTTGGCAAAACGCGCCCAGAGTTCCACGATATTACCGTGGTAAATGAGCGTGATGGCTGTTTTGTCGCGACGACATTCCTCCAGCCGTACAATCAGTTCATCGAGACTGCTGAACACATTTTCTTTCTGAATATAGCCGTCTGTCAGGCGTTGCTGCACCATTTCTCCGTCCACCTCAGCGATGATGCCGATACAACCCGTTATCACGGCAGCGATGGCTTGTGCGCCGCTCATACCACCCAGGCCGGAAGTGACAAACACGCGCCCGCCAAGCGATTCGCCCAGGCCCATCCTTCGTCCGGCGTTGAGCAAAGTTATCGTGGTGCCATGCACGATTCCCTGTGGCCCAATGTACATAAACGAGCCGGCAGTCATTTGTCCGTACTGCGTGACACCGAGGGCGTTGTACTTGTTCCAATCATCTTTTTTAGAATAATTGGGGATCATCATGCCATTGGTCACCACCGCCCTTGGCGCGTCGGGGTGACTTGGGAACAAACCCATCGGATGACCGGAATACAACACAAGTGTCTGATTGTCCGTCATTTCCGAGAGATAACGCATGGTAAGCAGGTACTGTGCCCAGTTCTGGAATACCGCCCCGTTGCCGCCGTAAGTGATGAGCTCGTGCGGATGCTTGGCTACCTTTGGGTCGAGGTTGTTTTGGATCATCAGCATGATGGCCGCTGCCTGCCGGGAGCGATGCGGGTATTCCGAAACAGGTCTTGAATGCATCGCATATTCCGGCCTGAAACGGTGCATGTAAATGCGTCCGTACCGCTGAAGCTCATCAGCGAATTCAGCGGCCAATTCCAGATGCCATGCCGTTGGGAAATAGCGCAGGGCATTTTGTACGGCCAGCACCCTTTCATTTTCAGACAAAACGCCCTCTACGACGCGGCGCGGGGCATGGCTCACGCCGGGGTCGAGCGGGCGGGCAGGCGGGAGTTGAGCAGGTAGGCCCGTTCGAATGGCAGACTGGAAGGCACCCAATTCAGCTTGCATAGATTTTCAATAAAATAGCTCAATATGTAAATGAAAAATTTATCGGAACCGCCCCCGTCATATAAGCCTTCACTCTAACATCCTTTTTTGCAGGCGTAACCGTTACCACAGGCAACTTGCCGCTCGGAGCGGCGATCAGTTCCCGAACCTGCTCCATGTTAGGAAAATTCACGTTAAAAAAGCATATAATTTGACGTTCTGAGGTTTGTCGGTACGTAAAAACAAAGTCGTTCAACAGGTCAAAACCCAACAGGTATCCCTTTTTTCGACTGGAGACGCTAAAATTTGTAAGGTCATAAACAACCACTTCCCGCTTGTAAGTGCTGTCAGATATGCTGTTTTCAGTGACGAGTAATTTTGAGTCTTTCGACCAGTAAAACTTGGGGTATTGGCCCGTGGTCCTGAGGCTGTCATTAGCAGATAATGTAGCAACCAAGGCTTCCTTCAGATCATTGAGCCGAAGCAGTTTTAGGTCGATCAAAGTCTGGCCTTCAACGATTCGCTCCATTTTAAAAAGCCGGTACTCTCTGCTTGGAGAATCCTCCAGGGCTATTGCGGAGGTATCCGAAAGCACTGAACCGGATGCTTGTTTGCCTGCGGTTTCAGGCGCCGGCGCCTGAGAACATGCCTGCAAGCAAATAAAAATGAAGAAAAGGGGGGCAGCCTTCGCCAAGGCTATGGGAGGTAAAGCGAAACCCGCCTTCGCCAAGGCTACGGCGGGTAAAGAATGGAAGAGATTTTTCATGCACTGAGAAATTATTTTTTCAGCGCAAAAGTACCAAAAGGGGAATAGTCGGCAGTAACAACTTGTTATTTTCAACTTGTTACTTTTTTCTGTCTAGCTTGCCGCACCGATCGTCTTGTTTTCAACCAACAATGCAGTGCATGCCAACCCTCCCCTACCGAAATAGAAGCCAAACTAAAGGCTATCAGAAGATTGTGTGCTACTTGCATGGGCTGTAACAGGCTAGGATAAAATTGAGGCACCGCCAGAATTTCCAAGGCAATAACCGCTACGGCCAAAAGCGCAAATCCGACCGAAGCTGCGCGTGCGCGATAAAGCCAGCCGGGTTTCTGAAGCAACATTGCTTTGTTCAGATATAACGCCGCTAAATGATCGTGAGGATATATTTTTATTATTTCACGAAGAATCCGTTCTGACTTGCCAAATTCTTGAAGAAAGTAAAACGTGGTAGATTTTCTGAAAAGCAGGTGGTGGTAAATGTCATTTCCGTCCCAATGTTCCACGTTTTGCATAATGACAAGTTCGAGCAAATAATCGCACATCACCAGGTGTTTGCCATAGTCTCCAGCCTCATAAAGCGCATTGGTATAAGTAAGGGTGCAATCCAGGTATTCGTCAAACTCCAGGGCCCTTATTCCATCCTCATTTTGCTCATAAAAACGGATAATCCCATGAAAATCATTGACTTCAATGGATTTAAAATTGCGGTAAAGCCGCAGCCGTTCTGCTGGAAGGAAATACATCGCAGAATAAAAAAAGGTTACGTGGGGCAAATTAAAGCATGTCTGAATAAAGCAAACAACCAAATCATTTCAATCCATCCTCCCGCAAAACCCGTTCCAACATTCCAATCAAAAAATCGGCATCTTTCTTACCAAAAACGATCGGCGGCTTGATCTTTAAAACATTGTGAAATGGACCATCGGTACTCATCAAGACGCCTAATTCCCGCATTCGGTTGGATAAATAAGTGGCTTCTTCCGCTGCGGGCAAAAGTGTCTCGGTGTTTTTAACCAATTCAAATCCGAGGAACAGTCCCGGGCCTCTCACATCACCAATAACGGGAAACTGATTGGCCAATTGTTCCAGTCCCTGGTGCAGGTATGCCCCCGTTTCAAGCGCATTTTGCTGTAAACCCTCCTCTTTTATCACCTGCAACACTTCCAGGCCAATGGCACATGAAACAGGATTTCCCCCAAATGTGTTGAAATACTCCATGCCATTGGCAAAAGCATCCGCGATGGCTTGAGTGGTGACCACCACTCCCAACGGATGGCCGTTCCCAATGGGCTTGCCCACAGTCACGATGTCTGGCACTACTCCGTGCTCTTCAAAGGTCCAAAAATGCCTGCCATGCCGCCCGCAACCGGTTTGCACCTCGTCGGCGATGAAGAGTCCACCCGCGGTCCGTACTTCCCGGGCAGCTTCCTTTAAGTAACCGGGCGGCAAGGTCACCTGTCCGCCGCAACTGATGACCGATTCGCAGATGAATGCCGCCGGGCCGCGACCGGCGTCCTTTATCTTTTGAGCAGCTTCGCCGATGTGCGCGGCATATTTTTTACCCGTTTCGAGGGCATTGCCCCGGTAAAGTCCCCGGTAAACATCGGGTATCGGCGTCACATGTGTAAATGCCGGTGCGCCTTTACCGCCCGGCCCTTCAAACTTGTAGGAACTGATGTCCACACAGCCTTGTGTATTGCCATGGTAGCCATGCTCCACCACCAGCATGTCTTTCTGTTGGGTGTAATTTTTAGCCAGGCGCATGGCCAGTTCGTTGGCTTCGCTGCCGCTGTTGACGAAAAAAGCAACATTCAGTTCCGGCGGGAAAGTGGCCAGCAATCTCTCAGAAAACCGTACGATGCTTTCGTGCAGATAACGGGTGTTCGTATTCAACACCGCCATTTGCCGCTGCCCTGCACGCACCACACGGGGATGTTCATGCCCTACGTGTGCCACATTGTTCACTGTGTCAAGATAGCGTCGCCCGGTATCGTCGAAAAGGTATTGCCGCCAGCCACGTTGCATATTGAGCGGTTTTTTATAGGAAACGCTCAGGTTTTTGCCCAAATGTTGCTGTCGGAATCCCAGGATTTCCGACGCAGCCAAACGGGCTGGCGGCGGTGGCGATGGCTCACCCGTGAGCAAAAGCCATGGGTCGGGACAAAGGCTTTTCCAAACCGCCCGTTTGTCGGGAAAAGTGACGCCGGGAAAGTCGCCCTGCTTGTCCAACATATCCAGGATGACCTGAAAATGCAGGTGCGGCGACCAGTTTCCGTTTTCCGGCATGGGACCGATCTGGCAAAATGCCTCCCCGGCCTGAACGGTTTGTCCAGGGCTTAAACCCTCCAGGGAGCTTCGGCTCAGATGCCCGTACAGCGTAAACAAAGTCAGTAAATCTGATACCCGGTGTTCCAGAATGATCGTGGGGCCATAGTCCCGGTCGTGGGCGTTGTCCTGGAAACTGTGCACTTTGCCCCTGAGGGGTGCAAAAACCAGTGTTTCCGGTGGCAAAAAAATGTCGAGCCCAATGTGGACGCTGCGCCATTCGGGACCTTGATTGCCTTGCACCGCGTAGGCATCCGTGGTGTAAAACGGGCGAACTTCATCGTAGCGGCCTATGCCGGGCGAGCCTTCATGCACCGAAAGTATATTCCGGTGCAGTTTATCCGCATCTTCAATGTCGCCGTAATTGCCGAGATCGGCACTGCCCACGCCGAGGTCGAGCCAGACAGCGCTTTTGCCTTGTAGATCAGCTGACACAAGGGGTTTTATCGTTTGCCGGGCCGTTTTTACCCAAAGCAAAAAATCTTCGTGTTTTGGAAAAGGTTCCCAGCCGCAGGCCTCACGCACAGAAGCATAGGCGAGCAAAGGCGGGATCTCCCGCAGTTTTTTCAGCAGGTCCCAGGCCGGGCCGTCGCTGATCTGGAGGTAGGTGTTTTCCGGGTTTTCTACCCGGTTTAGGGTAGAGCAAGTGACGCTGATGAGCAGCCTGGCCCCGATGAGCGGAAACAAGGCTTCGGCTTCCTTTTCGGTAAGTGGAAATTGCTGGTGGTATCCTTTTGTCACTTGAGCAATCGCCGCCAGCGGGTCGGGTTTGTGCATGGCCGCGTACGCGCAGGCGATGGCCAGGTCGTTGATGGTATGCGTAAAAACTGCGTCGCCAAAATCGATTACGCCGGGCACCACCGGGTTTACGGGATTGTGGCTGACCAGAATGTTGTAGTCGTTGGCGTCGTTGTAACAAATGCTCTGGCGCAGATGAGGCAGCAGATCAGCCTTGCATTTTTCGAACCATCGATAAAAATACTGCGCCAGAGCCTGTTTTTCTGTGCCTTCGATCTGATGCAGGTGTTCGCCCGTCCAGGCGGCCTGCGAGGCGTCCCATTTGATAAAACGATGCGCGGCAGGATGGTCAAATCCTTCGAGTGCCTGACTGAGTTTGCCGCACATTTCGCCAACTTTTTCCAACAGGTCAGGGGTGTGTGGGTTCACGTCTGCGAAGCAGCGCCCCTCTACCCAGCTGAGCAGGCGCATAAATCGCGGGCTGCCGTCGGGAGCGGTGACGGTGGTAATTTCCTCTCCTTCAACAGAACGTACTGCATGGGGAATTTCTAGTCCGAGCCCGGCATTGCCGAGCCGCTGCATCAGGGCGTTTTGAAATTCCAGATACGCACGCCGGGTCTCGGGGTGAGCGATCTTCAGGTTGAATTTTTCTCCGGAGAGGGTTACGAGCAGGAAGTTCAGGTCTATTTCGCCGGTGAGGGGGGTGGCGGTGGCGGATAGCTTGAAGTACTGAAGAGCGAGGGCGGGGATGTGTTCAGTAGAGAAGGACATGGGAAGAATAGAGGGGCAAAAGTATGGCCTTTGGGGGTTAAATTGGTCACAAAGGCATCAAACAGGCAGTTCATAACCAAAGCATTTCTACAGTGCTAAGAGATTGGCATTAAAAATGCCCCTACTGGATTTGTTGCCGGGGAGGCCCTCCCCGGCAACAAGTCTATTATTAGCCCAAAGCATAGAATTATCTTTGTCGGCAATTCACTTATCAAGTCTTAACTTTAGATGCGTGGCCATCATCGTCCATATCCAAAGTCGACTGGGATTTCCCCTGCCATCAAAACCTTGTTTTCCACAGATATCCGGGTGCCTGCGGGGATTGCTACAACGACTCTTGCCACATTGGCAGGTATTGAAAAACGAACATTTCCCCGAACCCCACGCTGTAAAAATCTTCTGCTAACCGTATCGTACAGGTCTACTTGTTTATGCCCGACTTTGAAATAGACTGTTTTATCCTCCTGATGGGGATTGTAAAAAAGATAGGTCGGGTAAGCCCCGCGCTTTTTGTAAAAGTCAGTAACACCACAATCTATTTTCAGGATCTCCGGCACATTGGTCGCTTGGATCGTTCCTCCAAAGAACCCGACATGGCCACTGCCGTATACCGAGAACATAGTTTGCTGTGGCATACCCTCGTGCCAAAGTGGTCCATCTCCTTGCGCAAAAGGGGTAATTCCCTTGAACTGCGGGTAAATTGATTCTTTAATTACACCCTCATAAGCGATTACATTTTTGGTCACGGCCTTGTGCTGCGGAATGGCTTGTAGCGAATCTGGCATATCATACGGATAGCAAAAGCGGGCAGCATTGGAGGCATTGAGTGCCCATTTGCCTACGGCTCGTGCGTAACTTTGGTCGTATCGCACGAGTGCTGAAAGAGGCACCATGAGGTCAAAGGTGTTCATGAGAAAACCGTAGCCGCCATTATGGACGGTACTTCCAGCCAAGCCACTTACATCATAACCACCCCATTTATCCGCCAACACACCCCAGCCTTCGCGCCCTACTGCCGAACCGTCGAAGGTCCAATTGAGAAAGCGCGCGATGTCGTAATTGGCACCTGCCTCGACATTCATGCGAGCACCCACGTAAGCTGCAATAGGCATCATGGCCTCGTAAAAGCGGTTTTCTTTTTGGTCGTAGAGTACGTTCATGGCATTTTTGGCGGCGCGGAGGTATTTCGCATCGCCAAATTTTACCCAGGCGGAATAAAGCACAAAGGCGTATCCACCAGCTACGTCTTCCTGGGTAGGAATATGACTTTTGCCGCCTTTCATGGCTTTGAAATCAAAAAAGGAATAACTGTAGCTGTTGCCCATGATCGAATCCGAACGGTAAAACTGTTCGGCAATGGTTCGTTGAATATCCTCAAACCCTTTTTCCTTCGGGTACAGATCAGCGATGCTATAAAACAGGACGTTGTTGTGTACTTCATACCAAAAGTCGTTGCCATATCCCCCGCCGATGTGAGCGCCTTTATTGGTGAAATTCATGATGACATTCCAGCCATTGTCGCGGTTGAAATAATTGCGCAACATGGCCACATAATTATGACCATCCTGTTTGCTTTTGTCAATCCCGATAAGCGTAGCGCCCAGCACAGCCCCCAATGCACCGAGTGCTTCGTGGTTTTCTCCATTGTTTACAGCTCCACCCATGCGGACATCACCCAGTGCCGTGTAAATCCCAAAAGTGGTTTCGGAGAAATTCCGGCCGGTCTTATCCCACCAGATGAGGGGCAGGAAATCGCCTTTTTGAGAAAAATCGAATACGTATCGGTCGAAATCCTGAGCGGTCTTTTTCCAGTCTTTAAAAACGTAAGGTTTTGGGTGATTGGGCATTTTGTCAACCCTGGGGATGGCGTTTTGGGATACGGACGCAGCAGTTGGGGTGAAATTAGGCTTCTGTGCGCAGGCAGAAAGGAAGCTTAAGAGCAGGATAAAAAAGTGAAATTTCTTCATGATATTTTATGTAATGTTTCTTGCCGACTCCGTGGCAAGGATGGCAACTTCCGAACGCTCAGATCCTGTTTGCAGGGAAGCGGTAATAGGTTTTCAAAAACTTACGAGGTTTCAAGAGATGATTGTTTCTCCAAATCCCGCACAATTCCCTTCATCGCAAAAAAGCCCAGAAAATGCACCGATGCGATCACCAAAAGCGCATAGCGCAGGGCTACATATTCGCTTACATATCGGGCCAGAATAATAAACAAACCACACCCCAGGAGTCGACCGAGATACAAACCCAATTCATGATTAAAAATATAGGCAAACTCATTGCGACCTTCCTTTACAGCCACCACATCAATCACTTTTAGCTGGATCGGAAAATACGCGATATCGAGCAATGGCCGGGCAAACAGCAGGCATAACATGAACAGGATCACGCCTTGTGCTGAATACAATCCTGCGTTAGACAAAGCGCCCAGCACGAACAATCCACAGCCAATGCCATAGATCATCAGTCGGTGTTGCGGCCCGGTTATGCGTCCTAAAACGTAGAGTAAAACCGCCGACAATGCCGCCCCGATACTCGTAATGAGTCCGAGCGACCCCTCCTTCCCTACCAAAGTCAGGATCAACATAGTTGGAGCGGTCACGATATAGCCTTGCGCTACGCCTTTGAGTGCTGCCAGGCCGAGCATTTTGTTCCAGAGTCTGTCAAAATTGAAAAAGAGAAAGGGGGCTCTTTTCGGGTTCTTAAACTCGCCCCGATGCACCAAAACCGAAGCGAAAACCGAAAGTGCAAAAACCCCGACTGTTAGGCCATGATAGGCCACATTGACGTTTCCGTTGAACCAGCTATTTTGCTCCGTAGAAGCAATAAATGCTCCGGCAGCCAGTGGCACAACGATCCCAGTGAGGGTATAAAAAAAGGTTTCTATGCCATAATAATAGTTTCGGTTCGCGTCTTTGGTTGTATTCAGGGCCAGAAAATCGCGGTTTGCCCAGAAAAAGCCATAAGACAAGCCCATAATCAGTCCGGCGATAAAAACGCCGAATGTATCCAGATTATCCAGAGACATCATGGCAAACATAGATACACCGCTCAGCAACATGCCCAGGGAATACATCCGCGCCACAGGAAAGTGATTGAGCAAATAACCATTGATCATAAAGGTAAGCGGGATGCCTGTGTACACCGCAAGCTGGAAAATGACCACCAGGCTGATGTCCGCCGAATTACGCATAATGTAAGCTCCAACAAACAATTCGACAATGGGCATCACCAACGCATAAATGAGATTGGTGAGCAGAAGGGTCCGCATACCGAGTGGGTGAGAGTGGAAGAACTGGAATTCTTGGATCAGTTTTTTTAACATGATTTAGGCTGGGTAATTGGAAGTGGAGGTCAATTTTCAAGATAAGCGAATAAGCCCATGAATAAATTTGCTTTGTTTTTGAAAAACCCTTATTTTTATAAGGCATTTTTGCCTAAACACTGTAAAGGAAGGTTCCTAAGGCAAAAAAGCTAGCATACTTTTTTCAACCCACGACTTCAGTCGTGGGTATGATCAAGCCCTCAATTTCTATCAACCGATTTATCGGTTTCATATCGATTGTTCGAGTAAAAACCGATAAATCGGTTAGCGTATCATTTTACAATCGCCGATTCCCACGACTGAAGTCGTGGGTTGAAAGCATTTAACAAACACCATTTGTTCACTTGAAAACGCAATGCAAATCATGTCTCATTCAAAAATCAAAATCTGGATTCACGCCATCCTTGGAGTCAAATATCGCGAAGCAGTTATTTCTCCTGAAATTGAAGAAGCCGTTCATGGCTTTATTCGCCAAGAATTCTCCAAATGCAATTGTTTTTTGGACAGTCTTAACGGCACTGCTGACCACATTCACGCACAATTTCTCCTTAACTCTGATCTTACTATTCGACAAGTAATGAAGCAGGTCAAAGGGGCATCTTCTCACAGTATTAATCAGTCAAAATTGTTAAAGCACAAATTTGCTTGGCAAGTTGGCTTTGGGGCATTTTCTACCAGTGAATCGCAGGTTGCCACGCTGCGAGGATACATTGGGAAACAAAAGGAACACCATAAGAAAATGACTTTTGAAGAAGAGTATCAGAAGTTTATAAAACTACATGGTTTGGAAAAATTTAATGATTCGGATGGAGAAGAATAAGCTTGACCGTCTGAAAATCGATAAATCGGTTACTCCATAACTAGCCCGTCGCTAGCACACGACTAAAGTCGTGGGTTGAAATCAAGTTTAGTTCAACCCACGACTTCAGTCGTGGGAAAGAGGCTATGCATTTACATAACCGATTTATCGGTTTTTAAGGCTTGAATGAGCATGAAAACCGATAAATCGGTTACCCACAAATTATCCCGCCGATTCCCACGACTGAAGTCGTGGGTTGTGATAGCAAATCCATTCCCCAACAATTTCAATTCCCAGAGATCAGGCCCGACAAAATTTCACGCACTGAAAACCTCGCCCCACAGATCACCTCATCCGACGCTCCATAGTACATCCTGATTTCGTCACCGTTTACCAAGTGGCCATTGGTAAACACCACGTTCCCAAAAAAGCCAGTTTTCTCATAATCAGCTATGGGCTCGAACAAAGGGTCTTTTGACCGCGCCAATACTTTGGTCGGGTCTTTCAAATCCAGCAGAACTGCCCCGAGACAATACCGATGCAGTGCATCTGCTCCATGATAAATCTCCAGCCAGCCTTCAGAGGTTTTGATCGGTGCAGCTCCTGCACCGATGCGGGCGCTGTCCCACCAGCCTTCCCTGGTATGCACAATACAGGTATGTTGGCCCCAATGCAGCAGATCGGGCGAAGTAGCGATCCAGATATAATTTCCGCCGAGCGAAATGCCTGAAGGCCGGTGCAGACAAAAATACTGGCCGCCAATTTTTTCTTCAAAAAGGGCGCAATCCTTGTTATGCGGGGGTAGGATCATGCCTTCTCTGGAAAATTGTTGCCAGTCTTTGGTACGCATCAGGCCGACACCAACGCCGTTTTCGGAAACCTGGGAATAGGTCAGATGATATGTATCCTCAAAAAAACTCACCCGACAGTCTTCTATGCCGAAGGTTTCAAGCGCTCCTTGACCGAAAATTTTAGTTGGAAAATGGGCAGGTTCATGAAAATGCTCGCCATCATCGCTGCACACCAGGCGCAGGTGAGAAATGGTTGAAAGGTAAGTTTTGTCCTGATAGCCCACCATCCGGGCATCGGTGAGGTTGAGTTTAGGATCTTTTTTTTTAAATTCTAAAATTTCTATGCTGCCATCCAGGCGCAAAATCGGAAAGGATATCTTGCCTTCTTTTTGAACAGGTCGTTCAGCCACACGGAGTATCATCCAGATTTTTCCTTCAAATTGAAATACACCTGGATTCAACACACATTCTACCACGAAATCAGGTTGACTGGGGTTTATGTCTTTTGTCGTAAGGATTGGATTACTCGGAAAGCGCTTTGCCATGTTTGGTGGATTGGTAGACTGGTGATTGGTTAACTGATGATTGGTTGATTACTGACTGGTTTGTACCAATCACCAATCAACCAATCACCAATCAACCACTCACTAATTTACTGTTTGTTAAACTGAACTGCTCCAATGTTCTTACCACCTAACACGAAGTCAAGCGTGTAATGACCTATCGGGTAGTTATGCACATTCAGCGAAAACTGACCAAGAGGAACTTCATTTTTTTCAAAATGCAGATCATCAACCTGTCTGCCCGCAGCGTCAAATACACGCACCAAAAGTGCTTGATTACCATTGAATGCATGCTTGACCGTCAGCACATCCACCGTTGGATTGGGCGAAACCGACAGTACCAGATTTTTCAAACCATTGGGCAACAAGTCCTTGGTAGCCGTTGTGCCAGTGTTAAAGAGTTGCTGGATCTCTCCGGCGGTCAGGGCTTTGTTGTAGATCTTCACGTTGTCAAGGGCGCCGATGAAATATTGACCACCCTCGATCGGATTGCTACCAAAGCACAGCGGACGAGCGGTGGTGTTCAGTTTGCCTAAGGCCGGCTTGATATTGGTTTGTTGTCCATTGACATAAATAATATCATTGGCACCATCGTGTACCATGCTTACGTACCACCAGAAGGTTTTCACCATTTCGTTGCCATCACCGCTGTCCATGTCTGAGATGAATACCGGGAATTGTACATTGTTGCTGTTCGTCGTCCATACAATTTTTAAGTGCTGCGGAAGAGAGACCTTCCAGCGTTCGCTCCAGTGACCGAAGTCTATTACATAGGATTCTGCCACAGCCAGGTTGACACCGTCTACCCGGATCCAGAAAGAAACCGTGGCATAATCAGAGATCAACTGTACTGCATTGGGCGCCAAAACAGAGTCTTGTACGCCGTCGAATTTAATGTTCTGCCCGCCCCCATTCGGGTGGGTGGGCACTTCAAATGTCGGGTTGCCACCAATGACGCCATCATTATGATAAGGGGTAGCATCTTTAGCGTCGCCGTCAAACGGATAGTGCGCAATCATACCCGGCTCTCCGGTATCGACGGGCAAAGTGGTACTAAGCGTCAATTCAGCGGCTGCCGAGTTATTCCCGGATGGGTCATAGGCATACACTTCAAAGGTGTAAAGGGTGGTCGGATCCAGTCCGCCAATAAAGATCGAAAGCGTCGTAGCAGAAACAGAATCAAAAAACACCCCGTCTATCAAAACCACATAACCGGCTACCAATACATTATCGGTTGAAGGATCCCAGGTGACTAAAACCGAGTTAGAAGCGGCCGTCCCTGCTATGTTTCCAGGTACCGTAGGAGCTTCTGTATCGGGAGTCTGATCCATACCAGAAGTCACTTTGAGCGTACTGATCAGGGATTCATTGCCTGCAGCGTCCACAGCCGACACGCCGAATACATAGTCGGTCAAAGGAGTAAGTCCGG
>JBJXGO010000068.1:0-9455 GCA_046160345.1 Saprospiraceae bacterium | reverse complement strand
TCCCTGCCTTTGGTTTTTATCCTCCTTAGTTTAATGTGGTTTATGCACTGCACTGCACGTTAGTTTTATTTATTCTAAATTGATTTGGAATTTGTTCTCTTTATTTGAATTATTAAGTTCGATTATTACATTAGCAACTGCTTCGGGTACTAAATGCTTCCACTCTAATCCATTCCTCAAATTATACCTAATATCTGTTGCGCTAATTAAGGTACTGTGTTCACTAATTGGCATTTCAATAACTTTCCAGTTTTCATTTATATATTTTCGTAAAGTGGCTTTATTATGTTCATCTTTGGGGCGTAAAAAAACCGTAGTAAATTCTTTTGGAAACCTAATTTCATCTATTGGCAAGCCTGTATTTAAAAGGTTTGGTATATATATAACCCTTTCGCAAAGTAATCCTTCTGCATGCAAAGCATTTTTTATCATTAGAAGTCTTGCCCAATAAGGCCATGGGTTATTTTCAGGCAACCTTGGTTTATACATACTCGCCTTCTCTACATTTGAAAACATCTCGTCAATTTGAGGTGGTAGCCTAAACGGATTAGAAATCCCAATAACTAATGTATCACAATTATCGAGTGCATACTTTACGACTTCAAGATGCCCGTTATGAAAAGGCTGAAACCTGCCGTGAAAATATCCAATTTGTCCAATCTTCTTTTTCATATTTGAGGGAAATTAATTGATAAATGTAATTTTGGTTAATCAATTTTATGAATTTCCGCAGTATTTGTTTCAGTATTATAGGTCGCAAATGTCCCTTTGCCTTTCCAAGCTAAAACTTCACCTGGATTTAGCCAAAGGCATTCTCCGATGTATTCTTGGTGCAATTCGTGTGTATGTCCTGAAAATACTGCATTATAATTGCCAGTTCCTGCAAGTGCTTTTCCATATAAAGGATAATGCGTTATTGCAATTTTAGCTCCTTCTATTTCAATTTCTGCATATTCTCCATGTACTATAAGATTTGGGAATTCGGTATATGCTAATTTTGTTATAGAAAATTTATCGCCGTCACCATTTCCAAAAACGCAATGAACGGTATTTTTGAACGCTCCTATCATTCGTGCTGGGATTGGGGAACAAAAGTCGCCACAAAAAATGAGTGTTTTTACCTTATTATGGCTATAAAAAGCAAGAACTTTTTCAAGATTTTTAAGATTGTCGTGGACATCTGAGAAAACGCCAATTAGCATGAATTAAATTTTTTATTTATTGTTATTCAATTTCGCAGAACGCAGACTGTGAAAAAAAGCGCGGGTCCTTCCGCTCAGGCCGCTCGCCTCATCCCCTGAACCGCCGTGGCGCGCCACACCACGCCGAAATTTTCCGCGGCCAAACCCTGGTTCTGGCGCTGTGTCTGGCACCTCAGGGCCAAAATGTTGAAAAAAGCGGCTTTTACCCGCTTCAAGAGGTCTTTTGCCCCTAATATGGACATGGCCCTGCGCAAATTGTATGCGAGGAACACCAAACTGTATTCCGCCGTGACTTTTTCTTTCCCCATCAGCAGGGTGTAGTAGTAGCCCCAACTTCGTTTGATCGTTCCGAAAGGGTGCTCTACGATTGCTTGCCTTCGTTTGTATTTGCCGCGGTTGTTCAATACGCGAAGGCGATTGGCTACCATGGCCTCTTCATAGATGTTGCGGTCTATGTGTCGCCCGTGGCGCACGGCGTGCGAGGCTGCGGTCAGGCAAAAATCCGCGCATGGGCACTGCTGGCATTTGGGGTAGCTCAGGCGGTACACCCGGAAACGGCTCTGCAACTGCCCGTTCTTGCCGTGTTTTTCGTAGATATTGCCGTTGGTGGTCAGTTCTTCTCCTGCCGGACAAATGTAAAGGTCCCGCTCTGTGTCATATTCAAAGTCCTCTTTTCGGAAGCCTTCTTCCTTGGTCTTGTAATCCTGATCTGGGTAGGCCACATACGTTGTGATACCCGCCTCCGCACATTTTTGCAGTTCGGCGCTGTAGTGGTAGCCCTTGTCGGCCAAAACTTCCAGGGTTCCAACTTTCAGTTCCTTTTTGGCATCGGTTGCAACCTGGCCCAAGAGGTGTACGTCGGGGACGTTCTCTACCGAAAAATGGGCGATCAGGCAATTTTCTGAGTCCACAGTGCTCTGGACGTTGTAGCAGATGTCGGTGTGTCCCAGGTTGTTAGTCGGCATGGAGCGAGCCTCGGGGTCGGTCAGGGAGATTTGCCTTAGGGTTGGGTCTTCGGCCTGGGCCTCGTGCAGCACATCCAACAAGGCTTCCAGTTTTTGGGTGCGTTGTTGGATGTCGTCCAGAGCCTTGTTGATGACTTCGGGGCTGACGGCAGGCTCCTTGCCCTGCCGGACGGCCTCGTCGGCCCTGTCCAACTCGTCGAGGTATTCCATAAAGCGGCTTTCATGGTAGTCGAGGCGTTTTTGTATCTTGTCCTCCGACAGGTTGTTCTTTTTGCTGTTCTGCGCCCTTACCTTGGTTCCCCCGAGGTTTCGGGGCAGGCTGTCAATGGCCACGAGTTCTTTTCCGAACAGCCCGGTACCGTCGAGCACCTGGTTGAACAGCCGAAAAGTGGCCTTCAGGGCCTTGCGGTGCGGTTTGATCGAGCGGAAGTCGCTGATGGTGTGGTAGGAGGGCTTTTGGCGCCCGGTGAGCCAGAACATCTCGATGTTCCGGCCGCACTCCGTTTCCAGCCGCCGCGAAGAGCGCAAGCGGTTGAGGTAGCCATAGATGTAAACTTTGAGCAGCAAGCCTGGGTGGTACGGCGGGGCGCCCCTTTTGCGGGCCTTGATGTGAACAAAGCCAAGTTTCTCCAGATCGATGGCGTCCACGAAGGCATCAATCACGCGTACCATGTTGTCCGGGGCGATCATATCGTCCAGCGGGGTAGCGAAAAGTCCAAATTGGAAGCGGTCCTGTCCGGTTCGGTGTGCCATGTCGGTTCGGTTTGTGCCTGCAAGATAGCTTGGCCGGGCGAGTTTGCAAGGGGGTGGGGGATTTTTTTCACAATCTGACGTGGGCACTGGCTACGTGGACGCGCGTAGTCGGCCATGTAAGACAGTGCATAGTTAGTACAATTTTTTATGACAATCTTATCAAGGATTAGTGTGCCTGACTGCATACTACTGGACAACATTTTTGAAAGTAGTATGGGAGCACTAGCGCCGCGTCCAGCCAATGGCGTATGAATCCAGCGGTCCTATTTTCCCTTCTTCCGCGTTGCTCGTGGGTTACAATGTCCCGCATTGCGCGCTCCTCGCGCCTTGATGAAGGAAAAATATGCCTCCCTGCATTCATACGCCATTGACTGGACGCGGCACTAGTTTTTTTATTCCTGCCGCTAAATACCGGCTGGGTCAAAAGGTCTACCTAATATTTCCGCTAAAACAAGTCGTGAGAAGGCCAGTTTTTGATACCTTTCACGACATTCTTCATCATATCTTCTTTATCGTTGCCTTCACAACTGCAATTCATCAAAAAAGCCCAGCTCGGGCCGTTGCCTGCCCGTAACATAATAGCGCTGGTACCTTCAAATTTACCGGCATGATAATAATCAGTGCCGTCGATTCTCCATCCTTTGCCGTAGTTGCTCTTTACGGAGCAGGGGGTAATCATCGTATTAAAGGAGGTCGCGTTGATGATGTCGGGCTTGGTATTGAAGCCATCCACCTTTACGAGGAAACGCATCAGGTCGGCCGAGGAAGCAATCCAGCCTCCGGGGGAATCTATGCTGCTTACTTTTCGCCCGTAGGGGTCGCTGCCATCGTTGTAATACACCGCCTCGTTGTAACGCCTGTCGGCTTGAGTATCGGTTCCTATGTGCATGTTCGTGACTCCGCAAGGAGTGAGAATTTTGTTTTTTACATAATTTTCATACGTCTCTCCCGATTTCTTTTCTATGATCCGCCCCAGGACGCAAAAGCCGAAATTGGAATACAAGTGTTCTGTTCCCGGCTTTTTTCCAGGGTTGCGGGTATCGAGCACCCATCCGATGCGCTGGCTGTGATTGTAGGAAGGTTGCTCTCTCATAGGATCCCCTGCGTTGCCGTCATCTTCATTGTTCCATTGGTCACCCCCGGCAGTGTGCTCGAGCAGGTGCTGAACTGTTATTTCCTTTTCCCAATCGCTGTAAACGTTCGACCCATAAGTAGTGCCGAGCAGGCCACCGGTGCCAAAAACACAGTCGCTGATCTTAAACTTGTTGTCCTGAATTAGCTTCATCACGGCAACGCTGGTGACCGGTTTTGAAACGCTCCCAATTCTGAACATGGTGTTGGGCCCCGGCACTTCCCCGGTGGATTTGTCCATGGTGCCGTAACCTTTGGAGAACACCAAGCGCCCGTCTTTGACCAAGGCGACGCTCGCACCCGGAACATCGTATTTTACCATAAAGTCGCCGATGGTCTTGTTGATGTGATCAAGGTCTGCGCTGCTCCAGGCTCCGGAGCTTTCCCAGATGGCCGCGTAGCGCTCTTTTCCGCTTATCTCGCAGCCGCTGACCTGCTTGATCTTGTAGCCCGAATATTTGTGGTTGTCGAATTCATTTTGATACTCCAAGCTCATCATCCTGTGTCGGGCGGATTGAGCTGCTCCTCCCGTTTTTTCCCAGATGGCGGCATAATAATCCGTGTTCCCCACATTGTAGCTGCTGACCATTTTCAGCCGGTAGCCCTGGGTTTTATAGCTGTCGAACTTTGTCTGATACTCGTCGCCTGTCATGCCGTGATGCGAGGTAGAAACAGTCCCGCTTGACTTTTCCCAGATGGCGGCATAAAAAGCCAGCTGTCCCACCCCATAACCTGTCTTTCCCACCCCATAGCCGCTGACCCAAACGAGCCGGTAGCCCTTTTTTTTATAATCGTCGTGCTTCGTCTGGTATTCGGAACTGGTCATTCCGTGATGGGAGTTGATGGCAGGCCCGGTAGTTTTTTCCCAGATGGCTGCGTAATTGACTGTGTTTCCCACGGCATATCCGTCTACCAGCACGATCCGATAGCCCTGCTTTTTGTAATCGTCGTACTTCGCCTGGTAATCGGAACTGGTCATTCTGTGATGGGAGGTGACGGCAGGCCCGGTAGTTTTTTCCCAGATGGCTGCGTAATTGGCCGTGTTTCCTACGGCATATCCGTCTACCAGCACGATCAGGTAGCCCTTCTTTTTGTAATCGTCGTACTTCGTCTGGTAATCGGAACTGGTCATTCCGTGGTGAGCAACATTGCTTTGTGCAGGTGCGCCGAACGCCATAAGCATCAGGCAGGCTGCCGTCAAAGCAAAACTGAGTTTGTGAATTGATTTCATCATTGTAGATTTGAATGTGAAGGGATATGCCTGTCACCCTTTACAGAACGGGATAAAAATCGCCTGTAGAAGGGATGACTGACAATACTCGGGAATTCCAGTGACTGTTATTTTAACATTGCATGGAAGCTCACTAGTGGCGCATCCGGCAAATAACATGATAATCTAAGGCTCTATTTTCGCTTGCCCTTTGTTGTTGTTGGTTAAAATCTCCCATATTTCGCCAGCCTCGCGCCTTGATGAACCCAAAATATGCCGCTTAGATTATTGCGCCATTTACCGGACGTGGCACTAGCCAAACTTTTGATTTTATCCAAGGTTTCATATTCGGCATTCGGAATGCCAGCATTTCCGGCTTGAAGACTTAACCAATTTTCGTATTTCATTGTCATATATTATTTTTTGTGTCTTGTACTAACGTTTGTGCTGCCGAAGGTGCGACGTTTAGGAGCAATTTTCGGCAGCACTTAGTTCTTGCCTTTTTACTATTCAATGCCGCGTCGGCTGCCGCGTTTTATGGTTCGATGTCGCGTTTTATTACCTGCCGAACTCGAAGCGGAATCTTTTGGGGCGGATGCCCCGCTCGAATCTTATCTCGTTGAACTTTCCACTTTCCGTTATGACAAGTGTATTCATTCCTTCTTTTCCTTCCACATCTTGTCCAACGCCTCTATTTTTTCCTGAAAATACGCCTTATCCCCACGGCTGTCCAAGCAAGCCTCATAGAGCCGCCGCGCCCGCTCGTAATCTTCTTTTTTTGGGAAACCCGTTTGGGCGATTTTTTTGGCGTAGAGGTCGGCGAAGGCAGCGATTTGCAACGTTTCTCCGCTTTGGCGCAGGATTTCTTCGTTGCTTGGGCGGGCATCGAGCAAACCTTCTAAGTCGTAGGCTTCTAATTGGGGGAGGGTGAGGCTTGCCAGCCGTCGCGCTGCATGCACTTTGCTCACTATGGCATCTGGGTCAAGTTCCCAGATTTTTGTCATGTTGTCCTGTGACCCCGTTGCGAGCCTTTTGCCATCGGGCGAAAAGGCAACCCTTGTGACCCAGTTCGTGTGCCCTTCGAGTGTGAGTGCTGTTTTGCCGCTTTCCAAATCCCAGATTTTTGCTGTATTGTCCACAGACCCTGTTGCGAGGCTTTTGCCATCAGGCGAAAAAGAGACACTAGTTACAAGGTTTGTATGCCCTTCGAGTGTGAGTGCTGCTTTGCCGCTTTCCAAATCCCAGATTTTTGCCGTGTTATCGGCAGACCCCGTTGCAAGCCTTTTGCTATCTGGCGAAAAGGCAACACTATTGACCCAGTATGTGTGCCCTTTGAGTGTGAGTGCTGCTTTGCCGCTTTCCAAATCCCATATTTTTGCCGTGTTATCGGCAGAGCCCGTTGCGAATCTTTTGCCATCGGGCGAAAATGCTACGCTCATGACCCAGTTCGTATGCCCTTCGAGCGTGAGTGCTGCTTTGCCACTTTCCAAATCCCAGATTTTTGCTGTTTTGTCCTGCGACCCTGTTGCGAGCTTTTTGCCATCGGGCGAAAAGGCAACACTACTCGCGTGCTCTTCGAGTGTGAGTGCTGCTTTACCGCTCTCCAAATCCCATAATTTTACTTTTGTCGGTTCGTAATCAGACCCAGTTGCGAGCCATTTGCCATTGGGCGAAAAAGCAACGCTATTAGCACTGCCCGTGTGCTCTCCGAGTATGAGCGTTGCTTTGCCGCTTTCCAAATCCCATATTTTTGCTGTTCCGTCGTGAGACCCCGTTGCGAGCCTTTTGCCATCGGGCGAAAAGGCAATACTGCTCGTCTGCCACTCGAGTGTGAGTGCTGCTTTGCCGTTTTCCAAATTCCAGATTTTTGCCGTTCCGTCGTGAGACCCCGTTGCGAGCCTTTTGCCATCGGGCGAAAAGACTACGCTCATGACCGAGTTCGTGTGCCCTTCGAGCGCGAGTGCTGTTTCACCGCTATCCAAATCCCAAATTATCGCCGAATTATCGTCTGACCCCGCCGATGCGAGCATTTTAGCATCGGGCGAAAAAGCGACATTCCAGACCTCACCCTGGTGTCCTTCGAGTGTGAGTGTTGCTTTGCCGCTTTCCAAATCCCAAATTTTTGCCGTTTTGTCGGAAGACCCAGTTGCGAATCTTTTGCCATCGGGTGAAAAGGCGACGCTCGTGACCCAATTTGTGTGTCCTTTGAGTGTAAGCACTGCCTTGCCGCTTTCCAAATCCCATATTTTTGCCGTTTTGTCAAAAGACCCTGTTGCGAGCCTTTTGCCATCGGGCGAAAAGGCGACGCTCACGACATGGCTCGTGTGACCTTCGAGTGTAAGTACTGCTTTGCCACTTTCCAAATCCCAGATTTTTGCTGTTTCGTCCTCTGACCCAGTAGCAAGCCTTTTGCCATCGGGTGAAAAGGCGACGCTGCTGACCCAATATGTGTGCCCTTTGAGTGTGAGCATCGCTTTGCCGTTTCTCAAATCCCAGATTTTTGCCGTGTTGTCCAAAGACCCAGTCGCAAGTTTTTTGCCATCGGGCGAAAAGGCGACGCTCCTGACCGCATCCGTGTGCCCTACGAGCGTAAGTACTGCTTTGCCGCTTTCCAAATCCCATATTTTTGCCGTGTTGTCGAAAGACGCTGTTGCCATACTTTTACCATCAGGCGAAAAGGCGACGGTACTGACCCAGTTTGTATGTCCGATGAGAGTTTGTTCAGCCCAAGCATGAGGCAGGTGGTCAGGGTTGTCGTTGTAATAAAGTGCCTCGAAAAGTGCGCGGGTGACTTTGCCGTTGTCGGCATCAACATAGCGGTGGGCGAACTCAGCAAGGCGAAAGGCTGTACTACGGTCGCCGCGCGTAAGGGCGGTTTCACTTTTATATGCGAGGTCGTTGGCGTAGGCAGTGAGGGCGGCACGGCGGTCGGATATAGTATCGTAGTCCTGTCCTTTTGCAACAAATGGTGCAAAAGCAAAAATTAAAAACAGAAAATGGAAAGCCTTCATTTTTAATTTAAGTTTAGGTTTGGTACTGAGCAATTAATTCATGGAATTTTTTGGGACGAATGCCCCGCACAAATCTTATTTTGCCCAAGTTTCCACTTTCAGCCAAGCCGAAGCCGCAATACTTATTATTTTTTGTTTGTTTTTCAATTGGCAAGAACGTGAGCACTGCTTGCGTAGCCGCGCTTAGTCGGCTGTGAGAAGTAGTGCAGAGTTATTGGTATTGTATGTTTAATTTTTTCTTGTTTTCAGTATCTTCTGTTTGGCCAGCATATTTAACATCAGGATAATAATCCCTTAGGTTAATATATGAAACGTAGCCTTCTGGAATGTTTTTTATTAAATTATACTTGGTTATTAACTTTTCAGCACCTTTCATTTCCCATTTAGTCCCGATAGAAGAAAGGGAATGGAAAAAAAGTAAAACCTGTTCCTGTGTATTCAATTGAGCTCGAAAAGTTGTTATATATTCATACTTATTTCTGTATGAAAGAACATGATTAGGGATTTGGTCAACATATCTAACCGTCTGATAAATGTGGCGAAAGTAATGGTCCAGTCTAGATTGATGGCCATCAAATAGCTTATATGGAAATTTTTCTTTTTGGGTAATTTCATCCCTTCTATTCTCAAATTCAGCAATTAAAACATTTAGAAAATCGGAAGATATGTTTTTAAGATAATTTCGCACTAATTTAGATGAGTATTGTCCAACTGCACCAAAGTAAAAACTAATGTAGGCAATGTTTATCATATCACCCTGTTGAATATTTTCTTTAGTTTTATTATTAGTATCTGAAACAACTTCATAACATTTATATATTTCTTTTTGCAGCCACTTAAATATCTCTCGCCCTTTTTTATCCTGTAAAATTATTTCATTGCAATTTTCTCTATGTATTTTTAGCAATTCAAAGAAGCGATTTTCAACTTGCTGTCTAATAAAGTCTAATTCTTGGCTTTTCAAATTTAGTATGAGAAGATATACTCCTGCAAGTGAAAAAAATGCCCCTAACAACCCTCCGATAAAGGAACCAAAGTGATCAAAAATATTTGTATTTAAAGGTTTGCTAAAATCCACTTCGCCGGATTTAAGCAAAAATAATAATGTAGTAAATATTAATAAAATTAACCCAGAACGAATTAACCATTTAGCATAAACTTCAAATTTATTAGTCCGCATATT
>JBJXGO010000067.1:0-5308 GCA_046160345.1 Saprospiraceae bacterium | reverse complement strand
CAACACCCGACTTAACGACTGCATCAATAATGTTTTTTCCAAGCCGATATTCATTCCCGAAATGTTCCCAAAAGTTGGTTACTCCAAAAACTCCATAGCAGTCCTGCATGGCATTTTCAAGCGAACTTAGATCGTTCATATCTCCCTGCACGATTTCTGCTCCCTTCTCTTTTAACCATACGGCTTGCTCAGAGTCCAGATTTCTTGTCAGGACTCTTACTTTGAATTTTTCTATTGAAAGCAAATGTGTTGCAACGCTACCGCCTTGAGCCCCGGTAGCTCCTGTTACTAAAATAGTCTGTCTGGACATTGTTGTATTTATTTTAAAGTAGAAAATTGATTTCCGTCAGGTATACCTACTTAGTATTGATTTATTCGCTGTATTTCGGGTTGTAGCTTCTGTAACCCCATAGTCTCGCAACGCCTCCCAAAACGAAACCCATTATTTTTTGTATTGGCACCGGTGGTCCGGCAACATACAACTGGTATTTATTTACCATCGACATAATCTGCAGGAAAGCAGGTGAGCCGTCAGGTTTAATTTTGTCATCATTACAAAGCCCACACCATTGCTCAAGGAATGTTTCCGTGTTTAGTGCCGGTTCAAAAGTTACTTTCATTTCGGCAGCCTCGCTTCTGGATGGATTCCACCACTGATGTGGGATGCCTTTTTCAATGGTGAATTTGTCGCCCGGGTTAATTTGTTTCACATCTTTGCCGATCTTGATGCAAAACGCTCCTTTCTTGACTTCGAAAGTCTCCACTTGCGTCGGGTGTAAATGCACAACCGGAAGTTTGCCGTTTGGTGCTACCGAAAAATCAAAGACTAACCTTTTACCATTGGAGTCTATTGCTGTTTCAAGCCAGGTGATTTTTTCACCTGTAATCTTGTTGGAAATGGTTTTACCTTTTGTTGCCATGTTTTTTATTTTAGTTAAACAATTGAATGAAAGATTGAATAGTTTTTCTGAAAAATGATTTATCAGTAATGAGTTTTCCCATCACACGTAATGCCGCCAACTGGTGAAACAATGTAATTGACAATTCTTCGGCTGTTATTGATTTCCTAAAATTGCCCTGATCCTGCCCTTCCTGGATAAATTTTTCAAATGCTGCTATTGTCTGCCTTACATTGCTTTCGATAACCTGCTTTATTTCATCGTCATGATTGGCAATTTCAATGGTTGTGTTTAGCACCAGGCATCCTTGTGGTTTAATTTTCAAAAAATTGTTTTCCACTACTGTTTCAAGTAGAAGTTTCAAATTCTTTTTGTCAGGGGTCATTTGGCCTAATGCATCGGTAAGCGCTTTTGATTCTTTACTGATGTAGAGTTTTAATGCTTCAATAAAAAGTGTTCGCTTATCGGTAAAGCTATTGTATATGCTTGAACGGCTTAAACCCAAGTGGTCAACAATATCCTGCGATGAGGTATTGAAGTAGCCCTTGCTCCAAAAGAGCAACATTGCTTTGTCGAGTGCTTCGTTTCTATTAAACTCAAATGGTCTTGCCATAAATAATTATTTCGAGGACAAAGGTAATAAATTATGGAATTTTTGTTCCATAATTGTTGAAAACTTTTTTTGCTTGGTAGGTCGCCATTATTATATTGTCTGGTAGTTGTCGGGAAGTATGTGCCACCTTATCCTAAAAAACCAGGTAGCTTCTGTTGGCCAGGATGATTCAAAAGGCATCAGGAATAAAGTGGGCAATGTTTCACCGTTTACGCCTTTTCCCCACTCAAAATGCCTGATCTGCCTATTGTCCCCGACATAAAACCCCTCAATCATCGCTTGGTTGAGGTTAAAATGCCAGAATAAGGGTGTTGAGTCCTTGCTTGGGTGGCTCAGGCTATCGGTTCGACACCGAAGCCAAATGCGGGAGTCGTTGTTACGAAGAATGCCTTGAGGGTATTGGAAACTGTCTAGCGGAACAAATGCTTTGGAGCGGACCTTGTCTAAACTCAAATTACCGGAAGCATCAAATAACCCACTGAAATACGTATTAGCTGGAACATCCAGGTAGCCATCGGCAAAGGGCGGCAACCGGAGTGCCGGCTGGCCACAGATAGGTACTGCCTTCGCTAAAAGAAAAAGAAGTATGTAGAGTATCCGCATGGCATTGTTGTAAAAAACTGAGACATTCTCATACGAAACTCTAGAAAGTGATATCTATTGGGTGTCACAATCAACAGCCACCTAGGCATGCAATGTCCAACAAAGCATCAAGGTAGAAAATAGATAGGTATGGAATCAAAATGAATGCCTAAACCATATTTATATCTAAGGAGGTAAGAGAGGTGCTGTGTTATAAACCTTGGCCTTCAGGCGCTTGCCCATGCCCTGTTAACCTTTGGGCGCTCGCCTGCCAATAGCCAGGCTGGAATGTCTCCTTTTTGCCCCCAACGATTGCCCATCTGCCCGGCAATGGCGCGTACCAGCTGTTCGTAAGGCACTATTTCCAATTCATGCGCCTGATTGCTGAGCTGCAAGGGCGCGGCCCGCATTTCTGCGAGGTAAGGCTCCGCTTTTTCAAGGAATTTGTCGCGATTGTAATTGTATTTGGAGAGGATGGTCAGTATTTTGATGAATAGTTGCGAACGGTGGGTGTCCTGGTTGTTACGGAGATAGCGTTCGCGGTACTTTTCGAGCGAGGAGATGCGGTCCCAAAGTTCGTCATCTTTTTCTTCCACAAAATCCAGCAACACCTCGGCGGCCAAAATGGCGATGTTCATGCCCATTTTGTCGTGCGAAAAGTCCTTGATATCGTTGCGGAACTTGCTGCATTTCACCCTGGGCACCATGCCTTCCGGAATATCAGCTCCCGTCAACTTTTGCATTATGTAAAGATAGGCGCCCAGAATGTGCCAGGTTTCGCGTTGAGCGTCGCGCAGCACGCTAAATCGTTTGTGCCGGGTAGCCAGTGCATAAACTTCGGCGGCGCCCAGCAAATCCTGTTCGTGCATACGGAGATAAAACCCGATTTCTAGGGTATTGAACCAGTTTTCGCTCCCCACCAGCGCCAGGGCCAGGGCTTTTTTAAAACAATAACCGCCGCGATCGTACTGCGCCAGATAAACACAGTTGGCGATTTCCAGATAATAGAAAATGTTGAGCGCGGTACTGCAGGGGTAAAGCCGTGTTTCGAAGTATCGAATGGCCTCCTCGTGTATTTGGGCGGCTGCCTGATACTGCGCATCCATCATAAACATCTTGGATTTCAGGCTGTAAAACGCCAGGTGAAAACCATGAGACGGTATCAAACCGACGAAGGGTTCAAACTTGTCCACACAACTGGAAGCAAAGGCGGCGTTTTCAGACTGCAGGGCTTTTTTCTTGATATAGGGTAGTTTTACGCTGTTCAAACAGATCAATATCTGTTCTTCCAGGGCTCTCCATTGGTTGTGTTCATCGTATAAGGAGCGATAATGCTCAAAATTTTCAGGGTCATTGCTTGCAATGGAGGCATAGTCCATCAATACTTTAGAGGCCTCGACCACAAACTCCGGTCTGGCGTAATCCTGGCCAATTTTGAGCAATTCTTCAGCGGCTCTTTTTACGCTGTTTTTACAGGCAAGCGGTGCCAGCGATTTTACGATCGCCATCAGTTGGAAGCCTTTGATACGGGCATGGTTCAACTCGTCCAGCACAGGTTTGTCAAAATCAATCATCAGGACCATTTGCTCCAGACAGCGCAGGAGTTCCTTCGCCACTTTCCTGAACTTGGTGCGTTCGCCAACTTTGGCTTTTTCTATGGCCTCAAATTCTGTCCGAAAGACATTGGCCTGCACTGTGTGAAAAAGTTTGAGTACATCGCGGTTGTCCTTGGAAAGGAAGTTGAGCAATTCCTCGTGGTTTGGAAGGGTTTGTTCGACAAGTGTAACCAGTTCTGTTAGTTCCTTAATCATACCAGAGTCGATTTAGCTTGCCCGCCGCTTCTCTTTTGAGATGATTTGATAATACCATAAGAATTAGGCGGGTACAATGATGCCTGAAATTCGAGTACGATTCAGTAGAACCGTTCTGCTGAGAACAAAGGTTGCAGCCCCATTAATATATTATCTATAACACTTTTTTGAGCCTATTCCCGGGTGTTTTGCCTTGTTCAAGACCCTTATCTTTTTCACTTAACAGGTCTTTTCTGTGTTGAGGCGCAGAATCGGCGAAAAATTGTAACACATTACTACCGTCGTTCCTCGATTTTTTGATCGAAAAAAGGGCAAAATGCCGACATCAAATGGCATCGTATAACCTCAACGCGAACATGTTTTTTTAATCAAAAAACTATTTAAAGTTTTGATTATCATGGAATTAAAAAATGCTCGATAAATCAAACCAGGTTCTTTTGCCCACGGTTTTTACCCTCCAAGTGTCGGGACGGCTTTGGGCAGCTGCCTGGACTTTTGTATCAGAAATCAAATTACACTTCATTCAAAAATTTCAATCATTATGAAACACGTCAACAATTCACAGCCATTCACCCAGGTACAATGCTTCAAGTTCGGGTCTTGGAAAGAGACAACATTGGCACGTTCTGTCGTAATCATCATTGACGATGTGAACGCCGGGTAAGCATCCGTGCACAAAATCTATTGAATTTCCCAATTCATTCGCGAACGCTGCAATTCCACATTAACTCTTGAAAATCAATATTTTGACTCAAAAAATAAAGATGTTTTTCTTGAAAAAGACTTCGATAAATCTGCACAACTGTCGATACTTCCAGGAATTCAACACCTGCAACTTTGTCTCAACAGAAAACAAAACAGCATGACACAATTCAACACACCTGTCTTAGCAGGGCAAAGCAAAATGCAAACACAGCCCAGCGCCTGGGTAAAAACCAGGCTGGAAGGCACAAACAAGTACAGCCTGACCATCCTTGAAAAAACAAGATCGCCATCGCCAGGCAATTCGACGCCATCCGCTGGCTGTGCATTCGCCAAGCTTTCGCTCATGGAGAGTGGCGCGGTAATGGCTTCCTTTCCCGTAATGGGCATGGTGTCTGGCACGATTCGCAGCATGTTGGGCACTACCAGTTTTGAACTGGCCTTTCCCTTAAAACTGCCAGCCTTTATTTTCGGGCACGATATAGAAATCCCTGCCGGCCAACATCCCATTGTATTTGTGCTGGAAAGTTGGGTGGTATTGTTCAAACCAAAAAACACCGTTCGGCTATAATCACACCAGGATAGTCCCTCGCGTCGCTCGCGGGCTCGTACTGCGAGCCGACCGAGGGCATCAAAGCACGCTTCAATCGCCCACATATCCAAATGAAACCTGACCTGCCAAGTCCCGTTTTTTCGGGACT
>JBJXGO010000066.1:0-24173 GCA_046160345.1 Saprospiraceae bacterium | reverse complement strand
GGCACACCTCGGTGGTGGGCCACACGTCAGCAACGACTTTTCACTTTTGGAGCAAGCTTTTGCCTCCAATTCCAAGCCTCGGCTTCTGGAACAGTTTTCACTAAGCCGCGAAAACCCCAACGAGTTACAAACAGTGCTATCTGGTCTGTTTCTGGTGTATAAATCATTCTTTTCTTCTCAGGACAACCAGCGTTGCAGTTTTCACCCATCTTGTTCCGAATTTGGCTTGGAAGCAGTAAAAACACTCGGCGTGGTGCGCGGCATCGTATGCACCTGCGATCGCCTTACACGATGCAATGGCTTCAGTCCGGAACAATACGAAATTGACCTGGATCAAAGGAAACTGAAGGATCCGGTCAAGTGGTAATTAATCAACAAACCTCGTAGGTTTTATAAACCTACGAGGTTTTAGCGCAAAAAATGAAAAAACTTGTCCCAGGCCTCCTATTCCTTTTTGGGGCATTCAATTTAGCGTCTCAAGACATCTACGACTATGCACACTCCCATGCATATGCCCGCTATTTACTTCAATCTCAACAATATACGCTGGCAGCTGAGGAGTACGAGCGTCTTATTTTTCTGCGCCCGGACAACGATACGCTCAGGGCTGATCTGCTCCGGGTTTATCGTCGGGGAGATACGCCACAGCGGGGCCTGGACCAATGGGCCAAATGGCAACTTTCTCCCCGCCCAAAAAACCGGCTGCTTTACCACGAATATTCTAAACTTTTGCTTCGCGGGGGCTATCCTGACAAGGCACGGACGCTGCTGGCAGAATCGGAACTGTTTGACAGTGCAGAAATTAGGCGCACGGAGTTGTACGCCTACATGCTGGAACAAAAATGGCAAAATGCAAGAAACTCGTATAATGCCATTTCCATTAATGAAAAAATCCCGCGCCGTGCCGATATTAATCACCTCATCAAACGTGGAGAACGTGCAAAAATGAAAAAGCCCTGGGTAGCTACGGCGCTTTCGGTGCCGGTACCCGGACTGGGCAAAGCGTACGCGGGCGAGTGGAAAGATGGGATTATTAGCCTCTTGTTTGTGGGCGTTAATACCTGGCAAGCCTATCGCCGCTTTGAAAGGGAAGGCGTAGATACCTTTTGGGGCTGGATACACGGCGGCTTTGCACTCGGGTTCTACACCGGCAATATTTATGGCGCGCATAAAGCCGCCCGCCGTCATAACCTAAAGAAAACCAAGCGCTTACAACATGACACAGAAGCCCTTCTTTTTCCCGTATTGGATTAGTGCGTTTTATCTTTTTCGCAAAATTAGCTTACTTCTGTCCTTGCTGTGCTGGGTTGGTACTACCTGCTCTTTGCCCGCCCAAACTGCAGAAGAAACTTTGCTGTTTGCCCGCGAGCAACTGGTAGTTGGAAACAATACCTTGGCTCTGAAAAGCTACCAACGGGTACTTTTTTTTGGCGGAGAGCGCTACCGCGACGAATGTCAGGCTCAATTGGCCGCACTTTATGCCGGGGCTGGTGATTTTGAGAAGTCGATCTTTTACTGTGATCTGGTGTATCAAAGTTCCAGCACTGATAGCCTTCGATACGAGGTTTTATTTCAGAAAACGGGTATGCTGATGCTGCAAAACCAGTATAAAAAGGCATTGCTCGAATTGTTTTCCCTGCCCCAAAACCTCCCGGAACCTTGGTTAAGCCGAAAACGGCTCTATCTTGGGGCCGCACATTTTGGCATCCGCGAGTTCGATTTGGCACGAGCCGATTTGTTGCCCTTGTTTAAACTTGAAGATAATGAAGGCAGGGCAGAGTTCGAGCGCCTTATGCGTCAGGCAGAGCGCGCGTCACGAAAAAGTCCCAAGACCGCGCGTTTGCTCAGCTTGATTTTGCCGGGCGCCGGCCAGTTTTATGCCGGCGACATCAAAAATGGAATCAACTCTCTGTTACTCAATGCTTTATTGGGGTATTGGTTTGTGACCACAGGGATCTCATATACGTTTGTAGATGCCGCAGCTACCGTCAGCCCCTGGCTTTTTCGCTATTACGGTGGAGGTGTCCGACGGGCGGGAGAAATTTTGGAGAAGAAAAAAGAGGAGCGCCTCCGAACCTTGTTCCGCAAGATGTTGGGAACTATAAACCATGAACGATGAACGGGCAACCCTGCGTTTGTTGAAAGCGACTCAAAAACAAGAATGGGGCCTGTGCAAAAAAAGCGCCTTGGAGGGGATTGAAATACTTTTCTGAACACACTTTTCTGAAAGACTTTAAGGGTTTCCTACCTTCGCTGCTGGCATCCAAATAACCAATCCCTAATTAACCTGATAACCAAATCAATATATCAAATCAACCAACAAAAATGGCCTCTGCATTGCCTTCTGAGAAAAAAACTGTGAAGCATATCGCCATCGCCGGAAACATCGGTGCGGGCAAGACCACGCTTACTGAGATGCTTGCCAAAAATTTTGGCTGGGACGTACATTACGAATCCACAGAAAACAACCCCTACTTGTCAGATTTCTATCTCGACATGAAGCGCTGGTCCTTCAACCTGCAGGTGTTCTTTCTTTCGAGCCGATACCAGCAAGTTCTGAAAATATTGCAGGGGAACCGGACCGTAATCCAGGACCGCACGATTTACGAAGATGCGTTCATTTTTGCGCCCAATCTTGCCGACATGGGCCTGATGGAGCGCCGGGATTTTGAGAATTACATGACCTTGTTCCAGTCTATCGTTTCGCAGGTAAAGGCGCCCGATCTACTCATTTATCTTAAGGCGAGCATTCCCACCCTTGTAGATCATATTCAGATGCGTGGGCGCGATTACGAGGGCAGCATCAGCCTCGAATACCTCAAGCGACTTAACGACCGCTATGATGGTTGGATCAACGGCTATCGTGAGGGTAAATTATTGATTATCAATGTGGATAATTTAGATTTTTCCACCAACAAAGAACATGCCGCAAAGGTGTTGGAAATGGTTCAGGCAGAGTTGCATGGATTGTTTTAGGTCATTTAGGTCATTTGGGTCATTAAGTCATTAGACACATGCCCCAATGCCCCCAATGCCCAATGACTTAATGGCCAATGACCTAATGACCAATGACTTAATGACCATTAGCAGTTATGACAAAAAAAATCACCCTGATTTCCGGAGCTTCGCGTGGTATCGGACGGGCTATTTCTCTCCGACTGGCCCACGAAGACCATTTTGTGGTTGTGCTGGCGCGGAATGCAGAAGAAATCGGTGAATTGGAGCACGAAATTGACGAGGCAGGAGGCAAGGCGCTTTCTTTGGTCTGTGATATATCCGATGAACAACAAGTGGCTGAAGCAGTAGCTGAGGTGTTGCGCGATTTTCACCGTATTGATTGTGTGGTGAACAACGCAGGGATTGGCGTTTTTAAGGCCGCTGAAGAGATCTCGGTTGAGGAATGGGAGCGCGTGATGAACGTGAACGTAAAGGGCTCTTTCCTGCTCACACGCGCCGTGCTCCCTCATATGAAATCGGCCGGAGCGGGCCATATCCTTGCCATTGCGTCTGATGTTTCGAAACGCACTTTTGCCTCCGGCAGTCTTTACACTGCGAGCAAATACGCCCAACATGCCTTTTTTGAGAGCCTGCGCAGGGAAGTTCGTTCTTTGGGTATCAAAGTCAGCGTAGTATATCCGGGCCTGGTTGACACCTACTTCCATCAGTCCGAGCAAGGCGAACCAAAACAAGCAAAATTTCTCCAAGCCGATGATATTGCCGCTGCGGTTTCCTATATTCTCAACGCTCCCCCACATGTGCTCATTGATGAACTGATGATTCACCCAATGAGCCAGGAATGGTGAGATTAATTTGGTCATATTGACCACATTGACCACATTTATATGAAGCACGTTCCAATTACCACCCTCTCGCACTTTGTAATTGGCTACATGATCCTGGCCTTTGGGTGGTGGTCATTTCATCTTTGGCAACAAAACGAACGGGTGTTTGAGCGTGAAAAACAGATTATACAGTTGCGCACGCCACAATCAGAATCTTCCGCCGATGAGGAGTATAATGTTGCTCAAAAGGCATGGCGTAGTGGTCGAAGGATGATAGTGGCAGAAGGGCTTTTTTTTACTGCTTGTCTGATTTGGGGGCTGTGGGTCATCCGACGGAGCGCAGTGCGAGAAGTGGTACTGGCACGGCAAAGGCGCAATTTTTTGCTCAGCATTACACATGAACTCAAATCGCCCATCGCCTCCCTCCGATTGATCTTGGAAACCATATTGAAGCGCGACCTAAATCCCGACCAGCGCAAAACGCTCCTTGGCAACGGACTTAAAGATGCCAACCGTTTGCAAGACCTGGTAGAAAGCCTTTTGCTTGCTGCCCGACTGGAAGACAAATGGCGACCTTTGCACGAACCGCTTCAATTTGCAGGAATAGTCCAGGAAATTGTGGAGGGCCTACAAGTGCAGTACCCCCAGGCCCGGTTCATTTTGAAAATCCCTGGCAATCTCCCGCCTGTGCAGGCCGACAAGATGGGGCTTGCCGCCATTGTACAGAACTTGCTGGAAAATGCCCTGAAATATTCTCCCGAAGGGTCGCCCATCGACCTTTCTGCCGAACTTGTAGAAGGCAGGTTGCGATTTAGTGTAGCTGATCAAGGCCAGGGCATTCCAGACAGCGAAAAAAAGGCGGTATTCGAAAAATTCTATCGAATGGGCAATGAAGAAACACGGAACAGTACAGGTACAGGACTTGGCTTATATATTGTAAATCAAGTGCTTAAAGCCCACGGTGGCAGTATAAGGGTTGAAAATAATTTGCCGAAGGGAACAGTTTTTCAGGTTGAAATATGAGGAATTAATCTTGCAGAATCCTTGCATATGTTATCAGATCAATCCCGCACTTTATTGACCCAACAACTCACGCTGCGATACGGTGAAATGGAGGCCAGGGCTATTGCAAGAATTGTTTTTGAAGATGCTTTTGATCATGGCCGCGCATTTGAGGAGGTTCGGTTTGAAGAAATTCGAGCTCGATTGATCGCGGGCACACCACTGCAATATGTGATGGGCGAGGCAGATTTTTTTGGGCTGAAGTTCAAAGTGGACCCATCGGTGCTGATCCCAAGGCAGGAAACAGAAGAACTGGTGGCTTGGGTGCTGGAGGATTTGAAAGCCAATGCCCCATATGATTCGATAAATCTGTTAGATATTGGCATTGGGAGCGGCTGCATCGCCATTGTGCTTAAAAAGAAATTAAAGGAGTTGCATTTGTTTGGCCTGGAAAAAAGCCCGACTGCCCTTAAGATCGCTTTGGAAAATGCCGATAGATTAATACCAGAGTATCCCAATGTTCAGTTCATTCTGGGCGATATTTTGAATCGGGCAGACTGGGCTTTGTTCCCAACGCTCGACTATGTGGTAAGCAACCCGCCTTATATACCTCATTCCGAAAAAAGTCTTGTACCTGAGCATGTTATGACCCACGAGCCAGTACTTGCCCTATTCGTTGACGATGCTGATCCGCTCCTTTTTTATAGGGCGATCGCAGATTTTTCCCTTGAAAAACTTCGGCCTGGCGGGCGTTTGTTTTTTGAGTGCAATGAATTCAATGCCAGTCAGGTAGTCGCGCTTTTGCGCGAAAAAGGGTTTCCAACTGTGGAATTAAGAAAAGATTTGGCTGGCGCGGAAAGGATGGTAAAAGCTGTTATAAACTAGTGGTGAATTTGCCGAAATAAGACCAAACTGATGAGTTGAGATTCAAAGAATTCAAATATCCCCCAAAAAAACCGGCGTTGGCACACACTAATTTGGCAAATAAACCAAGGTGGCAGAATTTTCAGGTGTAAATACTTCTTTGGCGGTTTCGAGCATCTCCCTGGGCGATATTCCGAGGTAAATGTCGGTCTCTTCGTTCATCAATTCGGCACGGTCGAGCAATTCATAAAAAGCAAGGTTTTGGGCTTTATTCAGCACACTGGTTTCGGAAAATACAAGCGTGCTCTCAAAGCGGTGTTGAATTTTTTGCAATTCCCGCTCTTCAATCGCTTCAGTTTTCAGTTGATCCAATTCCTTCCAGATCGCTGCGATCGCATCTTCCACAGATATTCCATCGGAAGGTCGGCCTTCAATGACGAGCAAGCCAGGGTCAACATTGGCCGTCACGTAAGCATCAATTGAGGAGAAGAGATTTTGCTCTTTCAATAGCCTGCGATAAAGTCGTGAAGAAGGGCCAAGGGCCAGCACATCGCTGAGCAAATCCACCGGGTAGAATGCTTTGTCGATGCGAGCTGGGGTCCGAAAAGCCAGGTATATAGCAGGAACGGGTACGTTCGCTTTAACAAGTTTATAGGCTGCAACGGTTTTTACAGGTTCCTTTTGTAATTGACGAACCGGCACCTGGCCAGCTGGAATGTTAGAAAACCATTTTTCAGAAAGCATAAAAGCCTCCTCTGTATTTACCTTTCCAGCTATGCTAAGTACTGCATTGGATGGCGTGTACCAATTTTTGTAAAAAAAACGCACATCCTGGATCGTTGCATTTTCAACATGGTCTGGTGCAAGACCGATGACAGGCCAGCGATAAGGGTGATGTTGGTACATCATTTCAGAAAGGTGGTGCCAGGAATCGCCGTAGGGTTCGTTGAGACAAGTCTCTTTAAATTCTTCTACAACAACCTTTCGCTGCACCTCGAGCGATTTTTTTTTGATGTTCAGTGCAAGCATCCGATCGCTTTCCAGCCAGAGCGCAGTTTCGAGATTTTCGGCAGGCACGATCTCATAAAAAGTGGTATAATCGTTGGTGGTATAGGCGTTGTTTTCGCCCCCGGCACGTTGGAGGGGGTCGTCAAAATCGGGCACATTTTTACTGCCCGAAAACATGAGGTGCTCGAATAGGTGGGCGAACCCTGTTTTGTCCGGATGCTCGTCGCGCGAACCGACGAAATAACTGACATTAACGGCTACCAGGGGGGTTGAATGATCTTCGTGCACTAAGACCCGTAGGCCATTGGGTAGGATGCGGCGTGTGAAATGGGTCATGTATTAGTTTTTCCCTGTTGATCTTTTTCGGTCAATTCGTTTTGGGCTTTGATGACATAGTCAATAGACACTTCAGCTATCTCCGCAATTTCACGTAAAGAATACCGCTGGTCAGCGAGCATCCTTTCTACAGTTTTTCGTGTTTTAAGGCTAATTCCTTGCTCAATTCCTTGCTCAATTCCTTGCTCAATTCCTTGTTGATAGCGAATATCGGTAGTGATGTCGTATGTAATTGGCATAGCTTCAATTTGTTGTATGGTTTGGGGCTGCAAATTACGGAGTTTAGAAAGGATTTCCAACTGTGTACAGTACTTCCGCAGGCTTCTGGAGTTTCTAACGTTTTTGCTCATTTGGTAATGGTTCAGAAAGATGGATGGGGAGGCTTTTATCAAAGTTATGAAAATTTCTCAAAACCTGAAGGGTTTTATAAAAAAATCCAAACTGTATCTTGCCGGCCAAAATTTTGCAATAATGGAGCCTATTCAAGTGGAGTTCACGTTTACTGCCGATTCATTTGGCAAAGCCCAGGTACATATCATGTTCCGGTACCTGAAAACGGGTTGGCTCAAATGGATACTCTTATTTATTATCCTGCTTTGGCTGGGCAGCACATTTTATTTTGGGGGAGTAAATTGGCTAAGGATATTGAATATCCTGACCTGGGTACCGCTTTTCCTGGCAGTTTGGTGGGTAATGTTTCGATGGTTGTCACGCCGTAATTTCTCTAAGTTCCCGATGTTGCAACATCCGATCCGCTACACGTTCACTAAAGAAAAAGTGAATGTTAAAACACAAAGTTCCGAAGCCGTTTTGCAATGGGAAAATTTTACTAAGGCAGAAGAAGCAAGTAGTTTTTTTCTTTTGTATCAAAATGCTTTTATGGCGAGCCCGCTGTTGAAATCCGGGTTTCAGAGCGAAACCGACCAGGAAAAGTTTCGGGAATTATTGCGATCAAAAAACTTGCTTAGCCCTTGAAGCGTTTTGTTTTGGCAGCCACTTCAAAAAGTGGATAAATCCTCATCTTTGCGCCTTTATCCGCCATAGCGCGAAGCGCGAAGGCGGATTTTCCACTTTTGTTCGAAGCGCGAAGGCGGATTTTCCACTTTTGTTCGAAGCGCGAAGGCGGATTTTCCACTTTTGTTCAAAGCGCGAAGGCGGATTTTTCACTTTTGTTCAAAGCGCGAAGGCGGATTTTCCACTTTTGTTCAAAGCGCGAAGGCGGATTTTTCACTTTTGTTCGAAATGCAAAGGCAAATTTTTGTCCCAACAACTCCATCACACATTTTCAAAAGCATGAATAAACTACTGATCTTAAACCTCTTTTTGTTCGCAACACTGACAGCGAGTGCACAGGCCAAATTTACAGTGCCTGACCAAAAATTTGTTGCACCTGCAGAGATTACGTTCACCAACACTACCAAACTTTCAAAAAAACCCATTGTTTTTGCATGGGACTTTGGTGATGGTACCAAATCGGCAGAAATCAGTCCGATGCACCGTTATACCCATTCGGGTAATTACACCGTCACACTAACTGCCACAAAAGGCAAAAAAATCACAACTTTTAAAAAAATGGTTCAAGTAACAGCCCCCGAGCGTTGCCTCGTGGAAATCGAAACGGAATTCGGTACTATGACCGCCGAACTCTTCAATGCCACTCCCAAACACCGCGACAATTTTATCAAACTTGCAGAAGAAGGGTATTACAACGACCTGCTTTTCCACCGGGTAATCAGCGGTTTTATGATACAGGGCGGCGATCCTGACTCTCGCAATGCACCAGCCGGCAATTCATTGGGAATGGGCGGACCAAGCTACCAAATTCCTGCAGAAATTGTGGACACGCTTTGCCACCTGAAAGGCGCTCTGGCTGCTGCTAGAACCAACAATCCTGAAAGAAAGTCGTCAGGATCACAGTTTTATATCGTTCAGGGAGGCCCCGTTAACGACCAAACCCTCAACCAAATTGAGTCGATGCGCCGCTTTCACTACACGCCCGAACAGCGGGCGGCTTATATGGCAGATGGCGGCACTCCGCATCTCGACCAGGAATATACTGTTTTTGGTCGTGTGATCAAAGGTCTGGACGTTATTGACAAGATTGCAGCTGTAGATAAGGCTCCTGGCGACCGTCCGCTGAAAGACGTGAAAATGAAGATCAAGGCAATTAAATAACCGATATTGTATGACAAATACTAACCGCCTTGAGTGCCCGCTGATCATTCAGCTTTTGTTGGCATTACTTTTTCTAATAGTACCCCAGGAGTCTGCCATCGCCCAAAAACCCGCCAAGCCAAACGCGGCTGATCTCCACCAAGCCATAAAAAAACTCAATGTACTTGGCACCGTGCTTTACGTTGCGGCCCACCCCGACGACGAAAACACGCGCATGATCAGCTACTTGCGCAATGCCAAACTTTATGATGTCACCTATCTCTCACTCACACGAGGCGATGGCGGCCAAAACCTGATCGGTTCGGAAATCCGTGAATTGTTGGGGGTTTTGCGTACCCAGGAACTCCTGATGGCTCGTTCCGTGGACGGCGGAAAACAAATGTTCAGTCGCGCCAACGATTTCGGGTTTTCAAAAAGCCCGGAAGAAACCCTTCTCTTTTGGGACAAAGACGAGGTGCTTTCGGATGTCGTGTGGGCTTACCGGCAAGTAAAACCCGATGTGGTAATCAACCGTTTTTACCACGATAAAAAATACGACACGCACGGCCATCATACAGCTTCTGCCATGCTTTCTGTCGAGGCTTTTGACCTGGCAGGCAATGTCGATGCCTATCCAGAACAACTTTCGCTGACACAGCCCTGGAAGGCAAGGCGACAATTTTTTAACACATCCTGGTTTTTTTATGGGAGCCAGGATGCTTTTGCCAAGGTTGACAAGTCAACCCTCTGGCCAATTGACATTGGCACTTATTTGCCCTTGAAAGGCAAAAGCAATAACGAGGTGGCCGCAGAAAGTCGTTCGATGCACCGTTGCCAGGGTTTTGGTTCGCTCAGCGCAAGGGGGGAGAGCATTGACTATCTTGATTTTGTAAAAGGCGACCGGCCCGCTTCGCAAGATATTTTTGAAGGAATCAATACGAGCTGGTCCCGGGTGGATGGTGGCGAACCTATCGGCAAAATAATTGCTCAGGTAGATAAAACATTTCGCTCAGATGATCCTTCAGCAAGCGTTCCCAAACTGCTCAAGGCCTTGAAAATGATGCAAGCACTTCCAGACGGTTATTGGAAAACCCGCAAAATGGCCGAGATCAAGGAAGTAATAAAAGGCTGCCTCGGCCTTTATCTGGAAGCTACTGCAAAAGAGCCCACCGCAACACCTGGCGACGCGGTCAAAATCCGATTGGAAGCTATTAGCCGCACCCCACACTCCGTGCATCTGAGGGGTATCCAGATCCGCCCTTCCCTGTTTGACTCATTACCTGCTTTTACCTTGACAACGAACAAAGCCTGGATTTTGGAAAAAACAGTGCAAATTGCCAATAATGCAGCATTTACCGCGCCATACTGGCTGCAAAATCCTGCTACTTTGGGAATGTATTCCGTTGATAACCAAAGCCTGAGAGGTATCCCTGAAACACCCCGTTATGCCAAGGTGCATTGGAGTTTTACCGTGAATGGTTTGCCGCTCGAATATGAAACAGAGCTGGCATGGAAAACTGGCGAACCGGCCATAGGAGAGGTCTGGCGCCCATTCGAGGTGCTACCGCCAGTAGTGGTGGAATTTACAGAGCCCTCCTATATTTTTACCCAGAAAGAAGACGAAGTTTCAGTACGGGTAAAAGCAGAAAAAGACAAGGTAAACGGAACGGTGTCTGTCAACGGCTGGCCAGTGTCAGGGGGCAGTCAGGCTTTTGATTTTCAGAAAAAGGGAGAAGAAAAAACTTTTGTTTTTAGGATAAGGGCAAATGGTGATAACCCACACGTCACCCTGACCGCAAGTGTTGAGGTGGACGGACAAAAATCTTCGAGCCGACTGGTGAGTATCCAGTACGACCATATCCCACAACAAAGTGTTTTGCAACCCGCAACCGCTCATGCTGCGTTGGTTGACTTAAAGGTAAAAGCAACAAATGTGGGTTATTACATGGGTGCGGGAGACGATATTCCTGCGGCATTGCGACAAATGGGCTGTAAAGTCAAAGTGCTGGAAGACAAAGACATGGAAACCCAGGAACTTGCAAAATTTGAGGCCATTGTAGTCGGCATTCGAGCTTACAACACGAAGGACAACCTGAAATTTCAACACGCCAAACTCCTGGAATACGTTCGAAACGGCGGCACCCTGGTGGTACAGTACAATACTAATTTTGAGCTCGTGGTCGATCAAATCGCGCCGTTTCCGCTCAAAATCTCGCGTACTCGCGTAACAGACGAAACAGCGGAAGTTCGTTTTCTTTTGCCGGAACATCCCGTGCTGAACACCCCGAACAAACTGACGGCCCAGGATTTTGAAGGCTGGGTGCAGGAGCGCGGGCTTTATTTCCCAGCTGAGTGGGACGCCGCTTTCCAGGCCCCGCTCTCTGCCAACGATCCCGCGGAAAAACCCGCGGATGGCTCGCTGCTGGTGGCGCCGCATGGTAAAGGGTATTATGTTTATACGGGCTTGTCTTTTTTCAGGGAATTGCCTGCCGGGGTACCGGGAGCATATCGCTTGTTCGCCAACCTGATCTCAATGGGCAGGTAATCGGGCAGAAAAAATTTGATGTTCGGCTTCAAAAGAAAGTTCAATGCGCCTGCTCATTCTTCAACAGGGTAAAAGTCTTTTGATCAAAGGAATAGGTGCCGGCCACATAGCCCTTAGGTTCAGGGTCATAGGCAGATGCCTCTTCAGGAATATTTTGGTCATAATACGGAAACCCGTAACGGATGGCTGGGCCGTTTTGTACCACTGTTTCACAACTAAAAGGGCGATTTGAAGGCATAAAAAAAGGTTTTGGCAGGTTTTTTTGGGCCCAATCCGTCGCTTTCTGACGCGCAAATTCCCGGTATTGGCTGCTGCGTTTTGACATCGAATTGAGTTCCCATTTTTGGTTCAAGGCTGACCAATCCAGGTCATTGATCCATTCAAAATCAAGTGACATGATTTTATGCGCTTCCTGCCAAGCCCGGCCAGTTATCCAATGGCCATACGGAATGATGTCCTTAAATTCAGCGTGAAGACTATCCGGTTCCATTATTTCAATAAAGATGCTGGTTTGGGCTGGCTCGACACCCGCCCCCAGCGTCATTTTTATTGTGGTGAGCAGTTGTTCGCGGGCTTTTGGAATTGGCTCCAGGAATACCAGAATATAGGCAGCATGGTCGATCACACCCACTGAGAATCCATTCAATCCCTTTTCTTTCAGCAACTTGAACAGATATCGTCCGTTTGCAATATCTTTTTTAGCGCGTTCATAGGCGGAGATTACAGTGCTGGAGTCAATTCCCAAAGAGCTGGAGTTTTTCTGCCAATCCAAATAAAACTGCAGCTCCGGGTCCTGTTTTTCGGAAACAAGTGCCTGCTTTTCCCCTTTTAACTGGGCTAAAACATCAAGCATCCGGACGTTGGAATCAAGTACATCAAACTGGTTGGGGAAATAAGTCTCCAGCCAGGAGCTGATATTGAGGGAGGGCGTTTTTTTCCGAAAACAACTAAAAATAGAGAGCATTAGAAAGCAGTAAATGACATATTTTTTCATTGTATTTAATCATACACCCAGTTCAGGAATAAAACGTAATTACATTTTCTCCAATTATGAAGGAGCCGCTACCGGCGTTCTTGTCTTCCAGGATTTGTTCGCCTATGAACGTGAGGATTTTTTCCCGTTGCTCCAAAGGGAGTTTGGTGCTGCGTTCCCAATTGTCCACTCCGGGAATAGAGACGATAACAAGGGCGTCGCCGCCGGCAAACTCCCACCACATATCAAAATTAGCGTCGGGGCTTTCGAAATAGATCGTGCCGCCCCGCCCCATATCATCATAACGCAGTTTTGGATTGCCCTCTATTTTGAGGCGCTCAGGTCCTTCCCCGGCGTACTGCTTGAGGCGATCCAGTACATTTTGTATATTTTTAACAAATTTCATCGGAACATCGAGCCAAACCGCAATATCACGGGTTTTTTTACCTGTTTCCAGGTGCATCCGCACCAAATCGCGCAAAAGTGCGGTTTTTGCGGCTTCAGTAAATTCTGTTTGCCTCCCTTCAAAATATTCCTGGGCCATTTTGTCGCCTTCTCTTTCTGCTTTGGTGCGTTCCTTCCGGGCAGCCTCCAATTCATCCAAAACCTTTTTTCGTTCTTTTGCAAGCGCGGCATTGGCCTTGTCAACACCGCGGAGTGAAGTTTTCGCAGCCATTTCCATCATTTTGGAAAACTGCTTTTGCTGTTCGGCCACAATTTTTTCCACTTGTTTTTGAACGGCAGCAGCGATGCGGGCTTCTTCCTCTTGTGTGGTCATTTTGGAATGCGATTTTTGTTTTAAGCATTTCCGCCTATCTCATATCTGGCTTAAGGACAATAAACAACAAGACGATCAATCCATAGCCCAACAGTGGAATGGCTGTAACCCAGGCCATCGAAGCCGCGATCCTGGGGCTTCCATGATGGTAAAGATAGAAGCTGATGGCGACCCAACAACAAAAGGCCAAGGTGACCAGCCCCAGGGGGCCATTGTTGGAGGAAGAGGCTCGGAGGCTATCAGAAATCAGGAAGTAAAGTGCTATGAGAATTCCGATTGCGTCCACACTAAGCGCGATGATGTATGACCAGGACATTGAAATTTTTTCCATAAACAAATGCTGGTGAGGCTGAAATGAATAGAATGCAGAGAACCTAAAGGTAAAATGCCCATGTTGAACGCCCAAACATCAGGGCAATAAATTTTAACAGCTTCCTGGATGCGTCCTTGAATATCCACCATGCTGCAAACTGCCAGTCACGATTATCAGGCTGGCCCACTTTATTGTTTTAGATAAAATTGAATTAGGGAACATATTTTTTCTACCTTGCTACGCTTTTTTATTCATTCTTATAAAACTTTTCACACATGACAACATTCATGAAAGCTCCACTGCTTTCCCTAACGGCTGCAAGCCTTTTGCTATTCAATATGGCTTGCGGGGAAGACGACAGAACACCTCAATCCTGCGATGGGGTGGAATTTGAATACGAAGGAGGACTTGGCCCGGATTATTGGGCTGGGCTTTGCCTAGATTCAGAATGCGCAGGCTCTCAACAGTCGCCCATCAATATTACGGGTGCTGTACTTGATGCCACTTTGACAGCCATTCCTCAGACTTATGTGGCCACCAGTACCAACATCGTCAACAAAGGCCATACCATTCAATTCAACATTGATGGCGGCAGCAGTATTGTGGTGGATGGGGAGATCTACAATCTCTTACAGTTTCACACCCATACACACAGCGAACATGCTGTAGCCGGCAGTCACGCTCCTATGGAAATACACTTTGTACACAAAAATACGGCATCTGGAAAACTGGCTGTTATTGGGGTTTTGGTTGAAGAGGGTGCCGAAAATGCCATTTTGGAGCACTTTGCAGATCATTTGCCAGCCACAAAAGAGACTGCTCCGTACATTTCTACAGATACCTACTCAGTATCAGATCTAATGCCCGGCAACAAGAGTTATTTCAAGTACGCTGGCTCGCTCACAACGCCACCTTGCTCTGAGATAGTGACTTGGTTCGTGATGGAGCATTCCATTGAGGCTTCTCTCGATCAGATCGAACATTTTGAGCATCTGGAGCATGAAAATGCCCGCCCGGTGCAAGCGCTTGGTGGCCGGACACTCAAACACTTCGTAATGTAAAAGAATTCAGGGGAGTGCTCAGAAAAGTGTGGCACACCTAAGCTCCATCATTGATAATCAAGGTGGTAGTCAGGTGTGCCACACTTTTTTGAACACTCCCGAATTTTGGTTCAATCCGAAATTCTGACTGACTCTTGTTTTCAGATTGTTTGCTTCCTTTGTGCCTCACCTGCTACCATGCCTGCTAAAACATCCAGTTTCCACCTACTTGGAGCACCTGGTTCCGGGGTCACCACCCTGGGCAAGGCCCTCGCCAAAACGCTGAAGGTGTCGCATTTTGACACCGACGACTATCATTGGTTCACCGACGATGCGCTTCCATACCGCCGCCGCCGCAACCCCGAGCACCGACGGCAGTTGCTAGGCAAGGATTTGGACACCCACGAAAGCTGGGTGCTTTCCGGCGCCCTCTGTGGTTGGGGCGACGTGTTTATACCAAGATTTCAAGCCGTGGTGTATTGTTGGCTTCCGGCTGAAATACGATTGGCCCGGATCCGGCAACGAGAACTAAGCCGGTATGGTGCTGAACGTATTGCACCTGGCGGCGATTTGCACACTGTTTTTGAAAAGTTTTGTGCCTGGGCAGCAGCCTATGACGAGGATTCCGGAAATGTCAGAAGTCGTGCCCAAGAGCAGGTTTGGCTGGGACATTTAACTTGCCCTGTACTCCAAATAGAGACTGAAATGTCGGAAGCGGCAATGGTGGAAAGTGTTTTAGGTTTTTTAAGACCCCTTATTTTACCTCTTTCCGAACGCAGCGACAACGACTATCGCTGATCTTACTGCTACTGCCCCGATTTCCTACCAAAAACCCTTGACCCCAAGCTCCATCGTCAATAAGTTCGGAGGAACTCCAATAGAAACCATTCGTCATAAGGCCATTTCCGCCATACGTTGTGGGTCCAAGTTGTTTAAATATTTCATTGAGCTCGCCCGCTGCCGGCAGGTACCAGTCGTCAAAACCCTCTGCTACGAGCTCAGAGCAAAGTTTGGCAGCGTAATTCTCGTTATTATTACTTCCTAATTGAGCAACAATTGCCACGTTATTGTCCCATCCATTAAAATCTTTGTCGGCTTCATCAGCAGTTTTAAAATCGCTCAAATCCTTAATATTTATTCCAGATGCGCTCCATTTCAGGGAAACATTATTGTCTGTCGGGTGCACATATAGGACATTCCCTTGGGGCAAAGTGACTTTGAACTGAGCGGACGGAGATACACTGGTTGAATATTTTGTGCCGGTTTCGCCCAGGGCAATTATTTGACTGTAATCACCTTTAGGCAAAAGCCGCCAAGTGCTACCATCATAGTAAGCCAAGTCTCCTTTCTCTGGATTGGCAATTTGTTCCAGGTTTTTGACAGCATTATCGGCCGCGTCATTTATATAGATCGTACCGCCTCCATTGCTCAAATTAGCCTCTATGCCGTTTTTAATCAATGATTCCAAATCTGCCGTGCCCAATTCTTGTAAATTAGATCCACCTTTTGAGTCAAGATAAACCCGGATCTGGGTGGGCAATTCCCAATCGATCCGACTAAAAACCCCACTTTCTACGATGGTGCCACGTCCGATCTCCAAATTAACAAGGCCTGCCGCATTGGTCGTAAGGGCGTGATTTTCAGCATATATGGTGGTGCTTTTTTGTACAAGATCCAGGCCGATCGTGACTTGTTGGTTGTCCAAGACTCTCCCGGCAGCATCACGAACGATAGTCCGATATTTAAGTGCTTTGGGAGCTTGAGCCTGTGCAACCAGCGTAAATAACAGGATTGTAAGGATGGAAAAAAAACGTTTGTTCATGGTAAGTTGATTTTTGATTTCGCTTTGAAAAGGATTTTTAACCGTGTCATAAAGGATAACAACCTTACAAAAGATTGAAATACCGTATTGGCAGGAATGGCAAATTTAAAAACTATTTTAGGAATAACCGAATCATCAAGTTCCCGTAGCGGACTGTTCGTGGGTGTTCGGGAAAGAGTTCAGAAAAATATGACATACCAAGCCATGCCACTCAAACTACCTTTGCAGCATCTCTTAGCTACCCTCATTCACCTCCGCACATATATGATGCTCCGCCGCCCACGCCGCAACCGCCAATCCACTGCCATTCGCAGTATGGTCACTGAAACTCATTTGACCACCGAACATCTGGTGTTCCCTTTATTTGTTCTGGATGGGTCAGGTATTCGAAGCGAGATCCATTCTCTGCCCGGAATATTTCGTTTTTCACCCGAAAACCTGCTCCTTGAGATTGAAGAATGCATGAATTTAGGACTGACCAACTTTGTGCTGTTTCCTGCAGTGGCCGAACCGTTAAAAGACACCATGGCCACTCACAGCTGGTCGCCCGACAATTTTTACCTGCGGGTTGCCCGAGATATTAAAAGCCGCTTCCCTGAATGCTGCCTCATAAGCGACGTGGCCATGGATCCCTACTCCAGCGACGGGCACGACGGACTCGTGCGCGATGGTGAGATCATGAACGACGACACACTTCCAATCCTCGCCCGAATGTCCGTAGCCCAGGCCGAAGCAGGATTTGATATGCTAGGCCCCTCTGATATGATGGATGGACGGGTAGGATTTATTCGACAAGCACTTGACAATGAAGGATTTACCAAAACAGGTATCCTTGCCTACACAGCCAAATACGCCAGTGCGATGTATGGCCCTTTTCGAGATGCACTTGACTCTGCTCCCAAAAGCGGTGACAAAAAAAGTTATCAAATGAATCCCGCCAACAAACGAGAAGCCCTCATCGAAGCAGCGCTCGACACGGCAGAGGGTGCTGATATGCTCATGGTAAAACCGGCTTTGCACTATCTTGATGTGATCCATTTGCTCAAGGAAAATTCCGAATTGCCCATTGCTGCCTACCATGTCAGCGGCGAATGTGCCATGCTTCGGGCAGCATGCAACAATGGCTGGCTTGATTTCGAACGTGCCATGCCGGAAGCTTTGCTGAGTATCCGGAGAGCTGGGGCAGATGTGATTTTAACATATTTTGCGAAAGAGTGGGCGAAGCGGTTTAAATAGGTAAGAAAAAATAAACCTGTATTTTTGCACCTGAGATTTATTACCAACATCCAAAATCCTCTCCTCCATGAAAAAACACAACTTCTCAGCAGGTCCGGCGGTCTTGCCCGCTTCCGTAATAAAAGAAGCCGCAAAGGCTGCCGCAAACTACCAGGGCTCCGGCTTCAGTCTGCTCGAACTCTCTCACCGCGGCCCTGAATTTACGGCCATCATTGAAGAGGCCAACGCCCTCATGCGCGAAATAATCGGCCTTCCTGAAAACTACCACGTTTTGTGGCTCACGGGGGGCGCGAGCACTCAGTTTTTTATGCTTCCAATGAACCTGCTCAATGAAAACGAAACCGCGGCGTATGTAAACACTGGAGTGTGGGCAGACAAAGCCATCAAGGAAGCAAAAGCCTTTGGCGACACTCAGGTGATCGCCTCCTCAAAGGAACAAAACTACACCTTCATCCCTAAAAACTATAAAATACCAAAGACGGCAAAATATCTGCACCTGACGAGTAACAACACCATTTATGGCACTCAAATGCGCAAATTCCCAAAGTCGCCCGTGCCAATTGTATGCGATATGTCTTCCGATTTTTTGAGTCGGCCCATCACCCCTGAACCCTTTGGGCTTATCTATGCTGGCGCACAAAAGAACCTGGGCCCTGCAGGCACCACCGTGGTCATCGTACGCGATGACATGCTCGGTACCGTGACCCGCCACCTGCCATCTATGCTTGATTACCGCACCTTTGTAAAAGAAAACTCGCTGTACAACACACCACCGGTCTTTCCTATTTATGTAAGCATGCTCACTTTGCGCTGGATCAAAAAAATCGGCGGACTTAAGGCATTGCAACGCAGAAACAAGGCCAAAGCATTGCTTCTCTACGATGAAATTGACCGCAATCCGTTATTCCGTGGCACTGTGGCGGTGGAAGATCGGTCTTATATGAACATATGTTTCGTGATGAATGAAAAATATGCGGCTTTGGAGAACGAGTTTGGAAAACTCTGCGAAGCCAATGGTATGATCGGGCTAAAAGGACACCGTTCTGTGGGCGGTTTTCGAGCCAGTACTTATAATGCTTTGCCACAGAAAAGTGTGCAGGCCTTAGTCCAGTTGATGCGGGATTTTGCAGAAAAAAAAGGATAATGTGACATCAGTTATCCCATCGTTTATAGTTCATCGTTTATAGTTCATCGTTTATAGTATTGCATGTTTTTCCCACGAAAAAGATCGCTCAAAGGACTCATCCACATTGAAGGGGTAGCACTCCCGGTACGTGTGGTGCTGGATTTGGCAAGCGGTCATTATTACAGCCTTTCGGCGAGGCGCATCACCCTGCGTTTGCCCATAACAGCCGGTGAAAGCATGATTCGGGAATACCTGCAAATCGTACAGAAATGGGTGGAACAGCAGTTTGAAACCCAACCTTATTATCGAGAGGCGTTCCTTGGAAGGCAGTTTCAAGACGGTGATGTGCTGGTCGTGGGCGAAAGGCGTTATTCCGTTTCATTGAATTTAAAAGATCGGGCAACCAGTACTGCTAAATTAGTTGGCGACACGATTTGTATGGAACTCAACGAAAAACTCAACTCCTGGCAACGCACCCGAACCGCTAAAACCTTGCTTTCGCGAATTGTGGCCAAGGATTTTCAGGCAGAGATATCCCGCCGGGTTGAACAGATGAATGCTAGCACGTTTCGGCAGCCGATTCGAAGCGTCAATTTGAAATACAATCATTCCAATTGGGGGTCTTGCTCACGCTCCGGCAATGTTAACCTTTCTACCCGCCTGCTTTTTGCGCCTAAAGCAGTACAAGATTATGTAATATTGCATGAACTCGCCCATTTGATAGAAATGAATCATTCAGACCGTTTTTGGGCATTGATCGAGCGCTTTATGCCAAATTATACCGAAGCTGAAAAGTGGCTGAAGGCCAACCGGTCCAAATGTGATTTTTAGAGGCTGTTTAAAGTTTTTTGATGAGGTGATTTTGATGGGGCTTTCGAGCGAAAGGAGGCAAATTTTGCAGCCATAGCCATCACCTAGGGCAAAAAATTTAACGAAGTTGTAGCCGAAAGAACCACGAAAGCACCCATTGAAAAAACTTTAAACAGCCTCTTAATTATGAAGCCCGACATTTCCAATTCTGCCGATATACGCACCCTCATAGATATTTTTTATGGGAAGGTGCAATCCGACCCGCTGATCGGATTCATTTTCAATGAGGTAGCAATGGTAGATTGGCCCCGTCACCTTCCCGTGATGTACGCTTTTTGGGAATTTATGCTGCTTGGAACCCCAGACAGCTATCGGGGCAACCCCATCCAAAAACACTTTGACCTGCACCAAAAAGTTCCGCTGAAAGCAGCGTATTTCGACCGTTGGCTTGAACTTTTTAATGAATCGGTGGACGAAAAATTTGAAGGGCCAACGGCAGAAAACGCAAAGTTTCGGGCGTACTCGATTTCAGAGGTTTGGAAGCCTAAGTTTAGCGGTCCGTTTTCGGTGAGTAGCCTGAAAACTGTTGATTGAAATTAATCACTCCTTGCAAGTGGAAACTATGGCTCAAAAAAGGCAACGCTCGATCCTACCCATTCCTTTCCTTTATTGTAGCGCACTCCCACCATTTCACCCTTGCTCATTCGAACAAGGTTGTTCACTAGGCGTGGCGCAGACCATCCCTTGTTCCAAAGAAGCATCATGCGTATTTCGCATTTAGAAGGCTCATCGGGGTCTGGAGTTTGTACCCCGGCGGTGTATTCCACCTTTCGCTGTAGGATAAAATTGGAAGGATCATCTACTGATTCCACATCCTCGCGGGTGATGTTGATTTTTACCCCCTGACCAGAAAAAGAAAAGAGCGGTTTTAACACCCAGTTTTCCAGATCGTCTGGAATGGATTTCAAGGTATTGACGAAAAGCGTTTTGGGTACAAAATCGCTTTGGATAAACGGTAATGAATGTTTTGAAATTCTGAAAAACCAATTTGGGTGTCCTACCCATTCGGCATTGACCTCCGTGGTCAGGTCCCATTCTCTTGGCAGGTCTGCCCGGCGTTCAAGCTCGTCAAAAATGATTCGGTTATAAATACGCTCTACGCCGATACGCCGACCGTCCTCATCAAGATAGTAAAGGTCCCTACCTTCACGCTTTAATTTAGAAAGACATAAAATTTTGATTCCCAAGTGTTTTCTACTTCCCCAAAAATCAATTCGGGTGTTTTGTTTTTCCGGCTCTATTTCCAAAAGAATGGTGTTCTCAGGCCTTGAATCGCCTACTATTACCTGTCGGAGCAGGTCAATATATCCTGCTTCGTCAATGCCGCCAAACAAGTGGTGAAAATCGGCAGGAATGTCAAAATACGTTCGGTAGCTTTTTGCGAGAAGGTGCTGAAAAAAGTAAAGGGAAGGGAATCCTTGCATTTCAATAAGCTGGGGCGTAAGCACACCGTTAGAATCACGACAAATACCAAAATCCAGTTGCAGAAATTGTGTGTGGGCATCCTCACCAGGCACACGCAGATGTGCAGGCAAGGCAGACTCACTTCGTTCCATAAAATCGGGCGCTGTGATGACGGCGCAAATGTCCTCCACTCCTTTTAATAGTTTTGCTTTTAGTGCACGGGGTACAAAAATGGGCGTTTCGGACATGCGGAAAGTACAAGCCTCACCAAAATCGGTGTTCACCATGTGAAGGAACGACGCATATTTTTCTTGGGTAAATGCTGCGTTGTAACGCTGCCGGATGTCTGTGTGCATTTTTGAAAAGTAACTTTACGGGAAAAGCGGTTTAATTCAGTCTCGACGCTTACAAGACTGGTGCAAACATCACGAAAGTTTTGAACTTATGGAAACTTGTGCGTTGAAACTGAAAATCTGGCTCAAAACGTACCTTTGTCCGCTTTTGAAAAATGAAGCCCAAAACCTTTATTGATGACGCCGATACTCAAGTTTTAAAATGTCTGAACTGAAATCGCAAATCAACCCGGAAAAAGTGCCGCAGCATATAGCTATAATTATGGACGGCAACGGACGCTGGGCCAAGCAAAAAGGAATGCCAAGGGTATTAGGTCATCGGAGCGGTGTGAAAAGTGTGCGCGATGTAACGGAAGCTGCTGCACAAATAGGGGTAAAATACCTCACGCTTTATGCATTCAGCACCGAAAACTGGAATCGACCGCCCACTGAAGTAACTGCACTGATGTCGCTTTTGGTAGAAACCATAAAAGGTGAAATCCGGGACCTGAACAAAAATGGGGTACGACTGATTGCCATTGGCGATATTGACGCCTTGCCCCTTAGAACCCTGAAAACCTTGCAGGAGGGGATTGAAAAAACAAAAGACAACGATCGAATTACCCTTGTGCTCGCACTCAATTATTCTGCCAAATGGGAGATCCTGCGCGCTACCCGCCACCTTGCCGAACAGGTTAAATCAGGCGAATTGCTGCCTTCAGAGATCACCGAAGCATTGTTCGAACGCGAACTAAGCACCCATGGGATCCCAGACCCGGATCTGCTCATACGCACTAGCGGCGAAGCAAGACTTTCCAATTTTCTGCTCTGGCAGGTGGCTTATGCCGAACTTTATTTCACGAACGTGCTTTGGCCAGATTTTGGAAAAGATGAATTATATAAGGCTATTTTGAGTTATCAAAACCGGGAACGAAGGTTTGGCCAGATCAGCGAACAATTAAGCTGAGTTACATCCGCGCTTCAAAAGGCAATATTTCAACATTCCCTATTTTTTGATCTTGCAAGGGCTTTGGCAATGCCTGGTAATAAACCTGTAGCCTGAAAGGTCGTTCCTCACCAGGCTTCAAAGGTCCTTCAACTTCCGTCTGATAAATTTGCCTGGCATTTGGTTCCTCCGGGTTGAGCACCGTGCTAAGCCACAAGCGCCTGTCTGTGCCATAAACAAGCACTTCAAGCCTTGGGTGTAAGGATTCCATCTCCAAAGGATTAGATAAAGAACCACTTACATGCCAACCTTCCATCGAGGGTTGACCAGGAACGGATTGGCTGAACATCTGGAGGCCATTGCTGAATGGGACCACCAATATTGGTCCGGAAGGTTTTGGAGATGCTACTACTGATTTAATACTGAAGGAGTCGGGCTTCTCAGAAAAGTCAGCCAGAGGCCAGGAGAAAAAAAACGAAGTGCGACCATTGGGCGGCACCGCATCTGAAAAAGTAGCAAGGAATACCGAACTGCATTTGGAAATAGATATTGGTTTTCCCGCTGCGTTCAAGGGCGCTGCTTCCAGCCAAATTTTCTGCCATCCAGCGCTGGTATTTGTGCAAACTCCTACTGCATTAAATTTTTCTTGCTCAACCCAACAATTCACTTTGTAAACATTTGAAGGAATTGGTTTTGCATCCGTTGGAATCAATTCCGAATTAAGTGGACGGGTAAGCTCCGGGGCCTTTTCTGCACAGTTTTGCAAAACTAGTACAAAGGCAAGTAACAATGAGCAACGAATTATAGTCATTTTTTTGTACCAAGAAATTTATCCTAAAAGAAAACGCAAAGTTATAAAGGAAAGAAGTGTCTTGTTTATACAGCTTTATCTGCCGTTCGTAGGTTGCCCGGATTGCTGATGCTTCCTATCCAAATATTTTGTGCCTGTTTTGATGCGCAATGGTCTCAAACGGGTTTTCACTAGAAGCCATCTCAAAAATGGCGCTGGAGGTGAAAAGATTGGATGATGATCGAAGTCAAGGCCATTTTTTGCAGACATAGTGGTGCCTACGGCGAAAAAAATGAACGTTGAATTCGGTCATCAGACGGCTTTTCAGGCCAGCAGGCATTTTTGAGATGGCTTCTAAACAAAAGCGGCCTCCGAGATACATTTGAAATCTCGGAGGCCGCGATATTAAAAATCTAATCTACTTGAGGTGGTTTCTTTAACGCACCACGGTCACGTCCCCCTTCATCAATACCACCTGTCCGTCAATCAATTCCACCTCCGCCCACCACACAAACACGCCGGGGTTCATCGGCTCGCCCTTGAAATCGCCCGCCCAGCCCAGGTTTCGGTCGTCGGGCTTGAAGTTCCGGTTCACGAACATCTGCTCGCCCCAGCGGTCATACACCTGGAGGCTCAATATCTGGTTCACCGAGCCTGGCCGCGTGAACAGCGTGAAGCGGCTGTTGTCCGAGTCCGGATCCTCCGGCCAGATCACGTTCGGGGCATAGATGTCTATGTCGCGGTCCACCCTTATGATCGTCCGCGAAACGGCCTTGCAGCCTTCCTTCGACACGATCGTCACCTTGTACTCTGTGGTCACGAAGGGCATCGCCACGGGGTTGAGCAACTGCG
>JBJXGO010000065.1:0-11368 GCA_046160345.1 Saprospiraceae bacterium | reverse complement strand
ACTGGAGGACCTGGATCTGAATATGGACGGGGTATTGGATATTCCCGCGCTTGTCCTGCTTGACAGCCTCAGCAGTACGCCGGTGGGGTTCCATGTATTTAATGGCGCTACAGGGAATGCCATTTGGCAAACCCCGGTTCAATTGGGGATGGACCCTATGCCCTACTTCCACGGCTTTTTCGATGCCAATGGCGATGGAGAAAAGGAACTTTTGTTCGGTGCAGAAACGGTTCAAACCGCCGACGGTGAAATTCACAAACCATTCAGCCCAGGATTTGTCATGGAATACATTTACGATCTCAATGACGATGGCTTAGAGGAAATTCTCGGACGCACCCCTGATGGTAAGATCCAGATATGGAGCAGTACCGAGACAAGCAGTGCAATCGAAGCTAGCTTCAACGCGCTGGGCGAAATTGCGGTTTCTCCCAATCCTTCCAATGGTCAGTTCACCCTCAGATGGCAACAACCATCTGCTGGCGAAACGCGCTTCGAACTCTATGATGAACGCGGAGCAAAAGTGTATTCCTCCGAATTCGGGAATATTGCTGCAGGGCTTGTCGAGCAAACCATTCAATTGACAGAGAACCTTTCAAACGGGCTCTACATGGGCCGCATTTGCTCAGGAAATGCCTGTAGTTCGGTCTTTTTGGCATTGCAACGATAATTTTTAGAATCCTACAATTATGAATAAATTATGCATTCAAGTGCTGTTCTTGCTTGGCACTTCCGCTATCTCCTATGCCCAACCTGGCACCTTAGACCAATCATTTGGCAGCTTGGGGAAAGTTACAACCGCTATTGGCCCGAACAACGCATCTGCAAGTGCCATAGCCTTTCAACCCGACGGAAAGATCCTGCTGGCAGGAAAAAGCTTTACAGATAACACCCTGTTGGATGATTTTGCGCTGGCAAGGTATAATCCTGACGGAAGTCTTGACAATTCCTTTGGGACCAATGGTTTGGTAATTACTGACCTCCAGCAAGCCGTTGATGTGGCCACTGCAATAACCCTTCAGCCGGATGGGAAAATAGTGGTAGCAGGGCATACCCACAACGGCAATAACTACGATTTTGCCGTTGCTAGATACCTTTCAAATGGCGATTTGGACAATACTTTTGGCACGAATGGCAAGGTGCTCAAGAATTTTGGATCCACCGATTTTGGCCTCGCCATGGCTTTATTGCCCAATGGGAAAATTGTAGTAGCCGGCCGCGCTTACAACGGCCAAAATAGCGATTTTGCGATGGTGCAACTGAATTCAAATGGTTCATTCGACAATAGTTTTGGCACTTCGGGCGCTGTCATGGCCAATTTGTTTGCCGAAGTTGAAAGTGCCAACGCCATTGCCATTCAAGCCGATGGGAAAATTGTGCTGGCCGGAGATCGGTATGCCAACAATACCAGCTTATTTGCGCTGGCTCGCTTCAACACCGACGGTTCGCTCGACCCAAGTTTTGGCCTCAATGGCAAAGTTAGTACCAGTATTGTGGGCCTGAGCGATGTGGCGTATGCCGTTGCTGTTCAATCGAATGGAAGTATTGTAGCGGCAGGAGTTTCCAATAATACCTCAATAAGTGATTTTGCAGTAGCGCGTTATCTGAGTGACGGAACACCTGACAATTCATTTGACGGTGATGGTCAGCTGACCACCAACGTGACCAATGGGGGCGACTATGCCAGCACCATTGCCATACAGGCTGACGGGAAGATTTTGGTGGGCGGCACTGCAGTGGGCAGCAACTCTATCTCTGATTTTGCGGTGGTACGATACCTTCCGGACGGAGGCCAGGACGGCTCCTTTGGCACCAATGGGATTTCGCAGCTAGATTTCAATAACGGCACTGATGTAGCTAATTCAATGGCCATGCACCAGGGAAAATTAGTAGTGGCAGGATACACGGACAAAGATGCGAAATCATCTTTTGCCCTGGCACGATTGAATGTTGGGTCAAGCGTTGGAGCCTCTGATCTGTACGCTAAAGATTCCCCCCATATTTTTCCCAACCCGGCTGTTGAAATGGTTCAAATAAGCGTCCCTGCTGCAGCCGTTGAAGGAAAGTGTCAGGTGTTTTCTTCTACGGGCCATCTTGTGACTGAATTTTCCAGTATCCCGCCAATAATGAAAATTAATGTGAGCAGTTGGGCTTGTGGCGTTTATATTATAAAATTCTGCGACAATGAAGGGCTTTGTACCGTTGCCAAATTAAGGGTAATGAGGTATTGAAACGGGCACGCAAATCCTTCAAAATGAGACAAAAATGGATCATCCTTCTTTTCAAAAGAGGGATGATCCATTTTTGGTTCAGCGCATTATTGTCACATCACCTTTTACTATCACCTCCCTGCCATCCACCAATTCCACTTCCGCCCACCACACAAATACTCCAGGGTTCACCGGTGTGCCCCGGTATTCACCGCTCCAGCCTGCAGTCGGGTCATTTGGCCTAAAGTCTTGATTTTCAAAGATCAAGGATCCCCAACGGTCATAGATTTGAAGTTGCCGGATGAGCGCGACGGACTCATCACGGGCAAAAAGCGTGAAAGTGCTGTTGTCACCATCTGGGTCGTCCGGGCGAATTATGTTGGGGGCGTAAATATCCACCTTCCTGTTTACGCGCAGGAGGGTGCGCGCCTCTGACCTACAGCCTTCTTTGGTGATGATCGTTACCTTGTAGTGGGTGCTAACAAAAGGCTTGGCCACCGGGTTGAGCAGTTCCTGGATGCTGTTTCCTTCAAAAGTCAAACCCTCCATCGGGCTCCAAATCACCGTATCCACCAAATCGAACGGGAAAGAAGGGGGCACAATAGCCAATATTTCCTGACTTTCGCCCAATACGATCTCAAATACCGGTGGTGCGGTCACCAAAGGTATCGGCGGGCTCAGCACGTCGATAGGCTTTGCCAGTTCGCAACCATTCGCATCCTGGATGACCAAATCGTAATTCCCTGGTGGGATTTGATTGAATTGCGCTGATGGGAAAAATGTTTGGCCACCGTCCAAAGAATATAAAAATGGCCCGATGCCACCACTTATTTGATCCACGGTAATTGTCCCCAAAGTCCCGTTACACAGGGGGGGGAGCAAATTGAAATGAAGCCCTTTGGGCACATCAAGTTCCTGAAACACCTCGATTTGTGCTGAATTGGTACAACCATTCTGCGTGGAAGTAAGGCTCAGGAAATATTGTCCGGGCTCATCCACGATCGGGTTGGCCGTGTTTGCACCTGAAACGATATGGCCGTTCGATGTTGTCCATACTACACCGGACTGTGCAGGCACCGTGCTTTGCAGGGAAATTTCCAAAACAGAACAAGTCAACAGGGGCGCAGGCAGTACCTGTACCGTCGGGATTTGAATGTTTTCATCCACCGTGACCGCCAAGGTGCTCGTACAGCCGTTTACAGGATTAAGCACTGTAAGCGTATAATCTCCGGGGGCATCTACTGTCGGGTTAAAAGAAGTAGCGCCCGTCAGGATATTTCCATTTGTACTGGACCATAAAATACTTGGTGTGTTTCCAAGCGCCGTCCCGGAACCCTGCAAGATCGTTGTGGTGAGCACACAGGTCAATACTGCTGGCGGAGCAATGGTCAATAAAGGAGGCTGCACATCTTCAGTAACAGTCACATTGTCAGAAGATGAGCAACCATTTACCGTGTTCAAAACCGTAAGTACATAATTACCGGGCTCTCCAATAGTTGGATTCAGGGTGTTGCCGCCCGAAATGATCTGCCCGTTCGTAGTGGACCAGGTGTAAGTGAAATTCGGGCCTTGGCTGGAAGCGGTTCCATCCAGTACATTCGTCTGTGTGTCGCAATCAAGCCCAGTCACCGGTCCAGCTTCCACGTTCGGCAATTGCATGTCTTCTGGAACATTAACGCTGCTGGTTTGGGTGCAACCATTCAAGGTGTTAACAATCAGGAGATTATAAATGCCCTGTTCATCCACGATCGGCTGTTGGGGGTTTTGAATGGAAACAAAATTTCCCGATGGCGTAGTCCAATAATAATCGAAATTGGGGCCAAAACTTGATCCCTGTGCGTTCAAACTGACTTGTTGAACGGCACAGGTCAGGGTCTGCGGACTGGCAATAATTGCCGTGGGCAAAACCACATCCTCGGCGATTGTCAGTTGGTCGGTGCCCGTGCAACCATTAATATTATCGGTTACAGTGACCCCATAATCCCCTGGAGCATTAATAAGCGGGTTGGCTGTTGAGGCACCGGAAATGATTTGTCCATTGGGTGTGGACCATTGATAATCAATATTTTGAGAAGAAGAAGAAAGCACCTGGGCTTGCAACAGCAAATTTGTAACGGCACAGGTCAGCAAATCATCTTGCCCGGCGTTTACGGTGGGGGATTGGATATTTTGAAGGATGGTGACGCTGGCGGTTTCTGTACAGAAATTGCTTGAGTCGGTTACTGTTATGGTGTATGATCCAGGGGCATTGATGGCCGGGGTGGCGGTGTTGGCCCCAGCCGTGATATTCCCGTTTGCAGTGGACCAATTGTAAGAAAACAATGGCCCGGCGCTAGATCCGGTGGCACTCAAAAAAGTATTCGTTAACGTACAAGTGAGCGTTTGCGGCAAGCCTGCGGAAGCAATCGGGCCATTGGCATTTTCCGTAACATTCACCTGGCTGCTGGCTGTGCATCCATTTTGTGTATTGGTGATCAGGAGATTATAAATACCCGGCTCGTTTATACTTGGAGAAAGCGTATTTGCTCCGCTAACAATATTAGCTCCCGGGCCGCTGGTCCACAAGTAGCTAAAATTGGGCCCCATGCTGCCGCTACCTTGCAACATCAGTATGGTAATGGAGCAGTTTAATTCATTTGTTGGGCCTGCATTTGCCGAAGGCTGAACAAAATCGGCAGCTACGGTCACGTTGTCGGTGGCTGTGCAGCCGTTTTGGGTGTTGGTTATAAGCAAATGGTAATCACCGGCTGCATTTACTATGGCCACAGGCTCGGTGGTGGGGGAGAGGAAATTGCCTCCCGTGGTGGTCCATTGCAGCGTATAGCCTGCTCCGGATGGATTGCTCGGGTCGCCCAGGCTGATTGTTGGATTGAAGCAATTGATCAGACTGTTCCACCCGGCAAGCGCAGCAGGTGGCATGGTGTCCTGCCCCAGCGTTACGGATTCAACATCAGTACATCCATTGGCGGGGTTGGTAATGGTGAGTGAATAGACACCTGCTTGATTTACAGTAGGTTGCAAGGTTCCTTGCCCAGCCAGGATATTGCCCGACCACAAATAGCTCAAGTTGCCCAATTGGGAAGAAGCAGACGCATCGATCTGCGTTTGCTGGATGGTGCAATTCAAGGTTGTGGGGGCAGCAATGATCGCTACGGGTGCATTGGCATCGTTCATGATGACCACTGAAGCGGTGTCGCTACAACCGTTCAATTGGTTTAGTACTTCCAGGAAATAAGTGCCGTCCATGTCCACCGTAGGGTTCAGGGTGCTGTTTCCGCTAACTATGTTGCCGTCAGGAGTTGTCCAATTAAAACTGAACCCAGGCCCGGTTGAAGAAGCCGAACCATCCAAAACGGTCGTAGGGAAACTACAATTGAGGACGGCGTCCGACCCTGCATTGGCCAAAGGCGGGATAATATCCTGGTCGACAACGACTGCCAATGTAGCAGTACAGTTGTTCGATGTGTTAAAAAGGTTTAGCAGGTAGGTTCCGGGGGCATCGACGTTGGGGGTAAGTGTATTGCCTCCACTCAATATGTTGCCGTTGGTCGTAGTCCAATTGTATTGAAACGTTGGGCCGCTAGACGATGCTGAAGCATCAATGACCGTGCTCAGCGTCGAACAATTGAGCGTATTGGGTGGCAAGGCGTTTACAATTGGGATGTTCACATCTGCGAAAACCTGCGTGGAATTCGAGGCGGTACAGCCGTTTAATAGATTCGTTATCAGCAAGTTGTATGTTCCTATTGAAGCGGCTCCTGCGACGGGGGTGTTGGTGGCTCCTGTCAAAATACCGTTGCCTGTCGTCCATTGGTACGAAAAGTTGGGGCCATTGCTGCTCCCTGAACCATCGAGCGGTACCGTGCCCTGCACACAGGTAATAAGGTCGGCAGGGGCAATTTGCACCGTTGGTAGAGCGATGTCTTCCCCAATTATCACACTGGCAATACTGGTGCAGCCATTCAAGGCATAGGTTACCGTGACGGTGTATGTGCCGGGCTGATCAACGATGGGCATCCAGCTAAGGCTTCCGGATAAAATATTGCCATCCGAAGTGGACCACGAAGGTAAAAAATCAGGGTTTACAGGTGTCGGCACCGGCCCTATTGCCAAATCTTGAACTGCACAGCTCAGGGTATCCGGGTTGCCAGCATCGGCTTGAGGAGGAATGTTGTCAAGGATCACTTGCACCGTATCGTTGGTGCGGCAACCCGTAAGCATGTTTGTAATGCTCAAAATGTATGTGCCCGGCTGATCTACAGTTGGATGCAAAGTACTGTCGCCTGAAAGAAAGTGCCCGTTTGGGGTTGACCACTGGAAGGGGAACATAGGACCTGTACTGGAACTGTCTCCCTGAAGTACAATTTGGCTTACCAAACAATTTAAAGGCGATGGCGGGTCAATTATAGTGGTTGGTGCAGGGGCAAAATCAAGGACGGTACTGGTAGAGGTTGTGCAAACTCCTGTACCGCTTACGGTTACGCTGTAAGTTCCTGGTGTTGAGGCTGTTATGGATTCAGTAGTTTGACCTGAGGACCATTGATACTGTGGAAAAATGCCCCCCAAAGTCGTCAAAACCGCCGTGTCGCCCATGCACAATGGTGTGCTGGCAACCTGAATAACGGGTGGGAACAAAGGCGTAACGGTGGCACTCTGGGTACCCGTGCAGCCATAAACATTTGTCACAGTGACGGTGTAAGTACCTGCTTGATTCACGATATTGGTTATTCCTGACACATTGTTTGACCAAACGTAACTGGAGAAACCACCTTGAACCCGGAGCGTATCCAAAAGCCCCGGACATAGGGTAGGGCTGGAAACAGCGATATTAAAGAGACCGACCTCGGCAGACTGAATGGAGTAGAAACCCACCCCGGTACAGCCGTGGCTTTCCGTTGCAGTTACTTGATATGTCCCTGGCTCCATCACCGTAATTGTACTGGTAGTTTCTCCACTTTCCCATTCAAAGGCGGTATAAAGTCCGGGATTTAGGATGGAAAGCGTAGCCGTGTCGCCTTCCGGGCACAATCTAACCGGGCCTGAAATAACAGGAGAAAAAAGCGGCACTTCAATCACCGTGATCTGGTCAGAGGACTGGCAACCAAACGCGTCGGTTACGCTCAGCGCGTAAGTCCCGGCCTGGGAAACCGGGAATGGTTCGAAATCGCCCGCTGGATTTGTCGGGCTCCAGGTAAGTTCTTCGAAATAGGCGTAATTGTTCAGGTTTGAATTAATTTCCAACATGTCATCTTCTGGGCAAAGTATATTTGGACCAGTGAGTTCAACCGGGCCTTCAAAAAATGGAAAGCTGAAGGTGATCGAATTGTATTGGTGCCAAATTTCGCAAGTAGTTATGCCCGGGTCCCAGCTCCAGGTGCCAGGCGGGACTACCGTGATTTTGTGTGCATTCAAACCATTGTTCCAGGTAGCCTGAACAGGCTGATGGACCCCCGTCCAGGTCCAGTCAATAAATGCTGAGAGCGAGATTTCACCGGTTGTGCAATTAGTATCCGCTACGATGACTGTTTTGCAGTGACCCAGGTTTGAAAGTGAATCCGGATTTGTCGGGATGCCGGAGTTGTAGGCAGAAGCCAGCACAGGCTGAGCCAAAAAGATGATAATCACAAGTTTAAGGACAAAATAATTCGAGTAGAAATTTGCCATAGCGAAGGAATGATTGATAAAAAGTTGGTTGACACCGGCCCAAGATTGCCCGGGATGTTAAAATCGCATGGATTATTATTCAAGAAAATCGGTAGAGGGAGTAGAATTGGCGGTCAAAACTATGCGTTTTAGAAGAATGTTTGTCTGTTTATTTGTTTTATTTGGATTCAAATACCAATGGATTGGCAAACAGGTTGATTTTGCTATTAAATGGCGTAGCCTCGATGTTGTTGACTTGTACCAGAGCGAACTGCCAGAGTGTTAATTTTTTAACATAAAGACACCTTAACTCTTCGCCGAACTGCGCCCCCTGTTTTCAAAGCAAAGCATTTTATAAGTCGGTTCTAAATTTTTTCTCCAATTTGTGTATAAAACAAAAACAAAACATCCTTTTGAAAAACAGGACATCCATTGCAAAAAAAGGAAATCTCTTTAAAATTACAAACCGCTCATAAAACATGATTTGGAAAAGCCAAACGACGGGCAATTTTTCATTCTGACTGCATTTAAAATGTGCCAGGATTTAACACCACACCCGTTTGCAAAACTTTAACCTGAAAATCTAAAAGATTTTAACTTTCTCTTAACTGCCTATGTTACTTTTGCATCGCTTAAGGCGGGGCGAAAAGCCAACACTTTGAAGAATGGAGTTAAAAACAAGGATCGACGTGCTGATACCGGCCTGGAATGAAGAAAAGTCCCTGCCTTTGGTTCTGAAAGATTTGCCGAAAGATTGGGTTCGCCAGGTGATAGTTTGCGACAACGGCTCTACAGACAACACTTCTGAAGTCGCAAAAAAATCCGGAGCGATCATAGTAAATCAGCCCGAACGCGGATATGGAAATGCCTGCCTCGCAGGAATGCGTTACCTGGAAAGCCTTGAACCGTCCGAACAGCCCGATATCGTGGTTTTTCTGGACGGCGATTATTCAGACTACCCGGAGGAACTGCCAAAAGTGGTGGAACCTATTTTGAACAAGGGCAAAGATATGGTGATCGGTTCGCGAAGACTTGGGGGCATGGAACCTGGGGCAATGACCCTCCCGCAGCAATTCGGGAATTGGCTGGCCCCGGCCTTGATTCGTTTGTTCTTTGGATACCGATTCAGCGACCTTGGACCTTTTCGTGCCATTCGCTGGGACAAATTGAAAGCGCTCGGGATGCAGGATAAAAACTACGGCTGGACAGTGGAGATGCAGGTTCGGGCAGCAAAAATGAAACTTAACTGCTCTGAAGTTCCAGTAAGATATCGCAAAAGAGCAGCAGGACAAAGCAAGGTTTCAGGGACGATTCGAGGAGCAGTTTTGGCAGGCTGGAAAATTATTTTGACAATAATAAGGCATGTTCCTTGATCACCAAATAAATCTAAAAACAACTCACCAACTCAAATATGTACGGTCTTCATTCTCTTTTCGAGGCATTTCAGTATCAGGCTTTTGTTGATTTCGGCTACCTGATGCTGCTCATTTATTTTATCGCTATGAGCGGGGTGACGGTTTATGCGCTGCTTCAATTCCACTTGTTGTACCTCTATAAAAAGTATCACAAGGCGAACCCGGAGATTTCTTACAAACAATACGGTGCAACCGACCAAAACGCACCTTTTGTAACAGTCCAACTGCCGATGTACAACGAGATGTATGTTGCAGAAAGGATCATTGATTATGTGGCTGCTCAGGAATACCCAAAAGATCGGTTCCAAATTCAAGTTCTCGATGACTCGACCGACGAAACAGTAGGCATCGTGGCTGCCAAAGTAGCAGCACTCAAAGCAGAGGGGTTTGATATTCAGCATGTACACCGCGTGAACCGCCAGGGCTACAAAGCAGGTGCTCTCCAGGAGGCAATGCCTTTGGTAAAAGGTGATTTTATCGCTATTTTCGATGCAGATTTTACGCCTCGGCCAGACTTCCTGCGTACTACAATGACCTATTTCGAAGACCCAAAAACGGCCATTGTACAAACGCGCTGGGAACATATCAATGCCGATTACAGCATGTTGACCAAACTCCAGGCACTCCAATTGAACGTTCACTTTACCGTGGAACAGGCGGGTCGTTCTTATGGAAATCTGTTGCTGCAGTTCAATGGAACGGCAGGTGTTTGGCGCAAAGATGTCATCAACGAAGCGGGCGGTTGGGCCAGTGATACGCTCACCGAAGACCTCGATTTGAGTTTCCGTGCCCAAATTTTGGGCTATAAGATCCAATACCTCGAAAAACTCGGCAGTCCAGCTGAGTTGCCCGTGGATATGAACGCACTGAAAGGCCAGCAATTCCGCTGGAACAAAGGCGGCGCGCAAAACGTGCGCAAACTCATGAAACTGGTGTGGAATACAGACAAACTCAACGGCATTCAAAAGATGCACGCAATGAGCCAATTAACGGCTTACGGAGTTTTCTTGTGGGTGTTCATCGCAGCAGTGAGCAGCGTTCCGCTGGCTTTTGCTTTTAGCGAATTGGGCATCTCTACCCACTTCCTTTCCTTCTCGGTTTTAGGTTTGTTTTCTGTGGCAGCTATTTCTTACACTGCCAACATCACCGCAGCGCTCAACCGTACAGTGCCAGCCACTTTTTGGGAAAAAGCCCGCTTTTTTGGTCTTTTCCTTTCCTTTATGCCTATGTCACTAGGCCTTTCGCTTTACAATGCGGTAGCAGTGGTAGAAGGTTTGCGCGGCAAGGTTTCGGCATTTGTACGGACTCCGAAATACGGCGGCGATGGTGGCCAGCAAGAAAATTCCTTAAAAAAGGCATCCTACATGGCCCGCAAAATCTCCTGGGTAACGATCGCTGAAGGTATAATGGCTTTAGTGTTCGCCGCAGCAGTAGTAATAGGCCTGGTGACAGACAATACGGCTTTCGTACTGTTTCACTCCATGCTATCCTTTGGCTTTGGCACCATTTGCTACTACTCTATCAAACACTTGAATTTCAGATAGTTGCAAGAATAGTTTAAATACAAAAATGCCGCCTTTCGAGATACGAAAGGCGGCATTTTTTATAACACTAAGGAGTTGCTCAAACAATCTGCACCCCTGTTCGGCGAATCTCTTCGACGAAAGCATTGCCCTTTTCAAACTCTTTTGTATTAAATGTATGTGGTTCAATAAAAAAGTAGGGTTTTTGAATGGTGACATCAATAAACTGCTTGATATCCTCGAAGGGTACACCAATAAATTCGTCAGACACTAAAGCAACATCAATATCTGACCATTCACGTTCATCACCACGAGCATAGGAACCAAATAAGATTACGGCCCGCAGGTTCACGCCCTGCTCCCTGATTGCATTTGCAAATTGCGTTACGGTATCTATTGTAGATTGGTTTCTAACCATGATTTAAGTTCTGTTAATTCTTCTAACAAGGTTTCGGTGTAAATTTTTGTTGCATTCAATCACCAAATGTGTGAAGAAAAGGGCATGCAAGAAATCACCTTTTTCGAATAAATGGCCAACTGCTTCCCAGTCCTTTTCGGCTGTTGTTTTCCAATAATTGAT
>JBJXGO010000064.1:0-10425 GCA_046160345.1 Saprospiraceae bacterium | reverse complement strand
GGATGAGCGTTTGTTTTGAAAGCATTTGACGCTCGAAAAGGGCGGATTTGATTTGACGGCGCAATTCCCGGACATCGTATCTGTCCTTGATAGCCAACACAAGGTAAAACAGCCGTTCCTCGTGACTCGTGCAGCTGGAAAGCAGGTCAATATGCTGGCTCCAACTTATCCGAAGCAGGATTGGCGGGATACTCGGCAAAGATTGTGGTGACGCTGTCGCCACAATCTTTTGTTCTGGCGTAGCGTACAAGTTGACTTCTAATGTTTGGCTGTCTTGAAAAGTTTCCGGCAGCAAAGACCAATCGGCAGCGTACCATGTTTCAAAAAACACGCGCATCCGATAAAGGCTTCGGCGGTCGCAACCCTTCAGGTTCGGCTCTTTTTGTACCAGCCATTCCGCAAGGCTGCTCACCACCCTGTCGCCATAAACGCTCTCCGTCAGGCGTTGCGACAAATACGCACCGATTTGCCAATTGACAAGCAAGGCATGGGCGTTGACCGCCTGCCACGCGTCGGCCTTCCCTTGTCGGAATATTTGCTGGATGTTCTGAAAATGCGTTTGCAAAGTATCCATATTGCGTTATTTTTGGTTGAGTTTGCGCTTGCAGTTCTGGATTTTGACAGGCAGCCCCGTGTTTTCGGGTTGTAACTTCAAGGCTAGTTCGTACTCATATTTTGCCGCGCCGTATTCGAGATTTTGGAAAAAACTGTCGCCTCGGCTTTCAGCGGTTTTGGCTTTTTCTTGCAGCAAAGCATTGAGCCGGACATTGGCGGTATCGAGTGCGATTTCGGCTTGCTTTTGGGCTTCCTTGGCGTCGTAGCTGCTTTTTTCGCTGCGGTCGTACATAAGCCCCGCCCCCAGTGTCGCCAGGCTCGCCAGACCCGCCAAACCAATCGCCAAAAACATCATTTTTTGGGCTTTCTTTTTTTCGCTTTCGGCCAGTTTTTGCAGGCGTTCGGCTTCCTCCGCTCGCCGCTTTTCTGCCGCAGCTTGTTCCTCAGACTCTTTTACCCGCCGTTGTGCCTCCTCGGCAGCTACCCGCTCCGCTTCCTTTTCCTCCGCCTCCAGCCGTAGCTTTCGGCTGTTCAAGACGGGTTTGAGCCAGGTATCGTGGCTGATCTCGTAATAAAACGAGTCCAGGCGTGGCTCTTTGCGCACAAGGCGTTGCTTTTCAAGTTCATCGAGTAAAACAGGCGAAACGCCGGGGCTCAGCAAAAGCACCTCGCGGTCCACGGATTGGCGGCGGTCGTTGGGTGTCACGAGCGCGTCTTCGAGGAGGCGACGGGCTATCGTGGGCCAACTGGGTTCAATCTCTTCCAAGTGGTCGAGGCGGCGATTATAACTTTCATCCAAAATCGCGTCGAGCCCCTCCCGTCCCCCATAAAAATCGGGCGCAACCAACGGCAGACCCTCCGTATTTTTTTCCAAAAGTTCGGTCGCGTCAAATTTCTGCCGCGCCGAACGGATGATCTTTTCCTCGATCGCCTGACAGACCGCCTGCAACTGGAACGACTCGACCTCGCCTTTTTTGCCCAAAACCTCCAGGATCTCAGTCTGCGCTTCCGCCGAGTAGCCAAAGCGGCGGCTCTGAAAACCCTCTCCCATCTTACCCGCCGGGGCCACCAGCGCCTCGGTCGCCTGCGCCTGGCCCAAGCCAAAAAGTTGGAATCGTGAGCGCAAAATGTACGGGATGGCCTCGCTCAACTCATCCATGAAGTGCAGCATATCCGAGCGGATACTGAAAATGAACTTCATCGGCGGCGCTTTTTCAAGCGCGGCGGCGGCTTCCGAGCTGATGCTGCCCCGGTCGAGGCCTTCAAGGATCTGGCTGCGCAACGCGGCAGGGATGCGTTCCTGGATAATATCGGCCAATTCTGCTACGAAACGGGCGCGTTTTTCGCGTTCGGGATAGAGCGTGAAAAGCTCCTCGAACTGGTCAAAAATAAAAAGCGGGGTGAACAACGCGGGGGCCTGGCCAAATGGCTGTCGCGCGATTTGCGCCCAAAAACTCTCGCGGGCAGAGCTGTCGCTGGCTTTAGTGTCGTCGGCGCGGGAGAAACGGCGGTGTGCCGCGTCGAGTTGGATGCTGAAATGCTGCTCGGGCAAAAGTGCCGCCGTACCAAAACGAATGGGCACCGGCACCATCAATTGGCCGTACAAAAGCGGCATCACGCCCGCCTGCAAAAGAGAGGTTTTCCCAAGGCCGGAAGCCGAAAAAAGCACGACCGTCCGCTCGACCGAGAGGAGGTTGGCGAGCTCGCGGGTTTCCTGTTTCCGGCCAAAAAAGAGGTCTTTATCCGCCGTCGTGAAGGAGGCGAGGCCGGGGTAGCGGTTGCGGAGTTGGGTCGTCTGGCTCATGGTTTGGGGAGGGTTTCGATGAGTTTTACGAGCATTTCGGCCACCATTTTTGCGCCCACATCTTCTGGCATCAAGCTGAGCGGGACGGTTTCGGCGGGAAAAACGGGGGCTTTGTTTTTGAACAGATCCGTGGCGCCGAGCACCTCGCGGGCATAAACGGCTGCCACAACCACCGAACTTGATTGTAGCGCAAGGGCTTTTTGAGTCAGATCCATCAGCCCCTCATCTGCCACAAAATCAGCAGAAAGCAGCACTACAATGACCGAGGCAGACGCGATCCTTTTCAAATGAATGGCTGCGGTGTCGCCCGCTTCAAAGTCGTGAATGCTCTGCGAACGGAGACCGTGCGCGCGTTTTGCGGCGGCCAATTGTTTGTCAATGCGCTCGAGTATTGCTTCGTCTGTTTCGTTTTGCGCGTGCAGAAATACCAGTGGGCGCAGTTCGGATTCGCTTGGCGAAGTATGCGCAGTGCCCGAATCAATACGCTGTCGGAGTCCTTCCAGCAGTTCGAGCGGTTGGTCGGCGAGAAATGAAAACTTGTACTGATGGCTAAAAAACTCGGCGGTCGCTTCATTCAGCACTGCCGAACGGCCTTCAGGCAAGCCGAATACAAACTTCGCTTTTTCTGAAAATTTGAGGATGTGGAAAAGGACCTTCAAATACCAGTTTTCAAAATCAAAGCCAAGGAAAAGCATCGCCTCGCATTCCTGCATGGCCCGGCGCAGGCCGGCTGGCAAATGCGTTTCTTTGCCCGGACCTTGTATCGAATCCATGAACGCCAGCTGGTCGGCGATGGTCAGCACCATGGAGCCGTCGGGCTTGTCGGCGGTTCGGCCAAAGAGTTGATAGATATAGCTTTGGCCTTCTGGCGTGTGGTCGTAATCGTCCAGCTGTGTTTTTGAAAAACGGTAAAAACCGCTGCGTTCCTGACGTTTTCGTTCCTGCAAAAAGGCGGTTTGCAAATTTTCATCGTGCGCCGCGGTGAAAATGAGCCGGAAGGGAAGTTGCGCGGCCACGCTCAATAGCAGGGAAGGCTCAGGATGTTTTTTGTAAAAATCGCGGACGATGATCTCGAGCGAGGTTCGCGCCATGTTGGGCAGCTGCATAAATGCCGTACAGACGAGGGACAGATCGTTTTCATCGGGCAGGCGTCGGCCTGTTTTTTTGAAAAATTCGTCGGCAATTTCTTGGGCGAGCGCGTGGCGAAGTGGTCGCCCGTCAGCGCCACAGGAAGCGAGCGGGCCCAAAATGAGGGCGCATTTTTCGTTTTCGACCAATTGAGCGAGCAGGTCGAGGTCGGCGGGTAAAAAGGATGTAGGGTTGTTTGCCATTTTCAATGGGTTTGGACTAGCAAGGAAGGAAGCACATTATCTCCTGCATTGACTGCCAAAGGTAACATTTGATTTGTTTGTTAAGGTGTGTTTCTATCATTGACAATTGCCCGCACCGCCTGTATTGCCATTGCGACAAACCTAGACTATGTTTGCGGGCATTTTCATGCGCCAACCTTCGAGGGGGGCTGCATTTCAAATCTTCGTATTCTTCCCTAAACCTCGTAGGTTTTTAAAACCTACGAGGTTTAATGCGAACGTTTGAAATGCACCCCCTTGAAGGCTAACAAGCAGCCTTGCATTACCCACAAGCAACAACTGTTGACCAACAAAATCATGCATTATGCAAAAAGAAAAACGGCCCAAAAAAGAAGTACAACCGCAATCCAAAAACTATAACTACGGCCTTATTGCCTTAGCCGTTTTTACTTTTTTTCTGTTTTTAAAAGTAAGAACCTGCGACTTCCTTGCCGGCTGGGACGACGATGGTTATGTGGTTGATAACCCGGTTATTCAGCAGCTTAGCTGGGAAAATCTGAAAAAGATCTTTTCGTCCTTTTATTTGGGCAACTACCAGCCGCTGTCTGTATTGAGTTATGCTATTGACTTTAGCCTTTTTAAACTCAAACCAGCTGCTTATCATATAACCAACCTGTTATTCCATATTGTAAATATTTTTCTTGTTTTCAATTTGTTCAAAAAATTGCAAATGAGCAATGTGGTCTGTTATACCGTTGCCATTCTTTTTGCCATTCACCCCACCCGTGTCGAGTCTGTGGCCTGGATAGCGGAACGCAAGGATGTAATGTATGCCATGTTTTACCTGCTGTCTATCCTTTATTACTTAAAATTTCGGGAAGAGAAAAATGTAAAAATGTATGTAGCAAGCCTTGCGCTTTTTCTCTGTTCGGCCCTGTCAAAATCTATGGCGATAACACTTCCGGTGGTTTTGATATTGATGGATGTATTTTTAGATCGCAAGTTCGATTTGAAAAAAACCTTTAATAAGATTCCCTTTTTCGCGCTTTCCCTTGCCTTTGGCTTACTTGCGTTGTACAGTCAGGGGTATCAAAGCAAAGCTTATGAGATCGCAAAGGATTTTAGCGTTTTTGAGCGGATCACACTGGTGTTCGTAGCTATTGGGAAGTATATGGCTATGATCGTTGCACCAATTAATTTATCGGTCATTCAATACTATCCCATCGAACCGGGTGAAGCCATGCCGACCTGGGCCTATCTAACCATGGCAGCCGTGATAGGCCTGCTTTTTCTTGCTTTTAAAAATAAAACATACCGGTTTGAAATTGGTTTCGGACTGCTGTTTTTCCTTGCTTCCATAAGCATGGTGCTTCAGTTTGTGCCTTTTGGTCACGCAATTATTGCGGAGCGGTACACCTATCTTCCTTATCTGGGATTGTTTTTTATCATGGGTGTTTTTATGGACCAATTATTGAAAGATAAGAACCGGGCCATGCTGATCTATTCCGTTTCTGCGGCTTTTGTCCTTTATCTTGCTGCAATAACGTATCAAAGGATCGCTGTTTGGCAAAACAGCATTACATTATTTGCCGATGTGATCGAAAAATTCCCTGATACGGCCAATGCCTGGTGGTACCGGGGAAATGCCTATAAAAACTATAAACAATTTGACCTGGCGATAAAAGATTTTTCCAAAGCCATTGAATTGGATCCTAATTATGACGCGGCTTATTTTAACCGGGCCTATTCGAACGCCGCACTTGAAAAACATAGAGAGGCCTTGCCAGATTACGACAAGACCATTGCGATCAAGCCTGATTACGCCCCTGGTTACTTAAATAAAGCCAACAGTTTATACGCCTTGAAGCAATACGACGAAGCGCAGGCCTTTTACCAAAAGACCCTCTCCGTAGATTCTTCCTATCAGGCCGCGAATCTGGGTGTGGCTGATGTTTTTGTGGTAAAAAACGAACCGGCCAAGGCTGTGCCAGTTTATGAGCAGTACTTGATCCAAAATCCTTCCGATGCAAGGGTTTTTAATAGCCTTGGCGTTGCGCAATACAACAGCAATGAGCAGGCTAAAGCCTGTGAATCTTGGAGGAAAGCGGCAGGTTTGGGGAATGTGGCGGCTCGGGATTTCGTCACTAAATATTGCAGGTAAACACTTAAAAAAACTTTGATCAGCCTCTTGATCAACATGGTGAACAAAGCCATCATGAATCGCATTATACGGGCAAAGATCACCCACGCCAGGATCCCCGATCAAACACACTCTCAATGTCCCATAAACCCAGCCTGACCCAAAGCCAACTACAGGTTCACTACCCTTTTTTCATTCCCCAGCTCCAGCGCCAACGCGCCATTCGTGTACTCTTGCCGCGCAATTATTGGAAGGACACTTCCCAAAGGTTTCCAGTTATTTATCTACAAGACGGACAGAATCTTTTTGACCCTAAGACTGCGGCTTTCAGGCATTGGAAACTTAAGGAGTTCATGGCCCGCCAGCCCCTTAAACGCCAGGCTATTTTGGTCGGCATTGACCACGGTGGCATAGATAGGAATCATGAGTACGCACCTTTTCGCCGTGGCAAAAGTGGCGGGCAGGGCGATGCGTACCTGCAATTCGTGGAACACACCCTAAAGCCTTTTGTAGATCGGGAATACCGTACCTGGCCGCACCGGGAAGCTACAGGTATAGTGGGCGCATCCCTCGGCGGACTGATCGCTTTTTATGCTGTCATGCGTTACAGTCATGTTTTTGGGAAAATAGGGGTTTTGTCGCCCTCACTTTGGTTCAACCCACAGGTGATCGGGTTGGCAGGAAAAAGCATCGGGGCCAAAAGTCAGATCTTTGTGAGCGGCAGCAAAACGGAAACGCGGAGCATGATGCCCATGCTGGAAAAAACCTACTGGGCACTAAAAAACGGGGGCTATTCTGATCAGCAGATCCGTGTCGTGGCCAAGGATCGGGGCAGTCATTCGGAGGCATTTTGGGCGCGGGAGTTCAAGCCTATGTATGAGTGGTTGTTTCCTGTGACAGTGTTTTGAAGTGAAATGTCATAGTTTTGCCCAAAATCTGCGATCTAATTATGCACTCCATCCACACGACCCGCTTAACCCTTGTTTTTTCCTGCCTCCTCTTTGCCTGTGTTTCTTTTGCACAAGGCCTTCAATGGACAAAAGACGGCAACGCCTATTGGCTATCCGATAAGGACGGTATTGCCCAAATGGACTTTGTCAGCAAACAAAAAACCATGATCGCCTCCGCCGCGCAACTCACACCCGCCGGGGCAACAAAACCGCTACAGATAAAGGAGTTCAAAACCTCTGACGACGGCAAAAAAATACTGATCTTCACCAACGGTCAAAAAGTATGGCGCTATGAGACCCGGGGCGACTATTGGGTGCTTGATCTGGCTTCCGGAAAACTCCGCCAATTGGGCCACACCCTTCCCGTTGCTTCACTGATGTTTGCCAAAATATCACCCGATGGCAACTCCGTTGCGTACGTGAGCAAACACAATATCTATCTGGAAGAACTCGCTTCGGGCAAGATCACCCAGCTCACCAAAGACGGCGCCGATAAAATGATCAATGGCACCTTTGATTGGGCCTATGAGGAGGAATTTGATTGCCGGGACGGCTTTCGATGGAGCCCCGACAGTAAATCCATCGCCTATTGGCAGATAGATGCCCGTGATGTGAAGTATTTCCTGATGATGAACAACACCGACTCGACCTATTCCTTCACTGTTCCGGTCGAATACCCAAAAGTGGGGGAAAGCCCCTCGGCTTGCCGGGTGGGAGTGCTTAACTTGAAAACCAAAAAGACCCGTTGGATGGATGTCCCGGGTGATCAACGGCAACACTATATACCGAGGATGGCTTGGGCAGCCAATTCAACGGATATTATTTTGCAACAACTGGACCGAAAGCAACAGGAAAGCAAGCTATTTACCTGCGATGCTGCGACCGGGGTAGCAACCGTGATCAATTCCGAAAAAGACGAGGCATGGGTAGATGTGCAAGATGTTTGGGACAATGCCGGGGGTTTGGATTGGTTCAATATGGGTGCTGAATTTATGTGGGCCAGTGAAAAAGATGGCTGGAGACACTTTTATCGTATTTCCCGCAGCGGAAAGGAGGAAACAAAAGTCACTTCGGGCAATTACGACGTCATTCGCCCACTTTTGGTGGATGAAGCAACCAATACCTTTTACTTTTTGGCCTCGCCCGACAACGCCACCGAAAGCTACCTTTACCAAACTTCCTTAAATGGGACCGGTAATGCCAGGCGGATCACGCCCATGGATCAGCGCGGAACCCATAATTACCAGATATCTCCGAACGGCAAATGGGCATACCATACTTTTTCCAATGCCGGTTTCGCCCGGGTACGCGAACGCATCACCCTGCCTGAACATCGTTCGTTGGAGGGCGATGAAGGCGTAGCGGCCTTATGGGCCAAACACGATGCAAGCAAAGACAAGCTGGAGTTCTTTCAAGTGACCACCTCCGAGGGTGTCACCATGGACGGGTGGATACTGAAACCTGACAACCTTGACCCAAGCAAAAAATATCCGGTGGTTTTTCAGGTTTATACGGAGCCTGCCGGGACTACAGTCAAAAACAGTTGGGGCATTGGTAAGAACGGACTTTATGAAGGCAATATGGCGGCTGACGGCTATTGCTATGTGTCGCTCGACAACCGTGGCACACCTGCTCCCAAGGGCCGTGCCTGGAGGAAAGCGATCTACAGAAAAATTGGCATTGTCAACATCCGCGACCAGGCGCTCGGCGCACAGGAGGTTTTAAAACGATGGCAGTGGCTGGACACCACCCGGGTAGCGGTACATGGCTGGAGCGGTGGCGGCAGTGCCACGCTTAACCTGCTTTTCCAATATCCGGAGACCTATAAAACAGGAATATCCGTTGCCGCAGTAGCCGATCAACTTTGCTACGACAACATTTATCAGGAGCGCTTTATGGGCCTACCGCAGGAAAATATGGCTGATTTTGTTGCCGGTTCACCCATCACCTACGCTAAAAACCTGCAAGGAAATTTGCTGTATATCCACGGCACTGGCGACGATAATGTGCACTTCCAAAATGCCGAACGCCTGGTGAATGAGCTGGTAAAACACGGCAAACAGTTCCAATACATGGCCTATCCCAACCGTTCACACGGTATTTATGAGGGCGAGGGGACATCGGCGCATTTGAAACGCTTGTTTACACAGTTTTTGCAGGAAAAATGCCCAAGGGGTGCAAGGAGCAATGGGTCATCGGAGCTGATCAGGCCTTGATTATCCACCCGGTGTGCGTGGTATGCCCCCTAGCCCGCGATTTATAATTTGTTGAACACGGCAATGCGCATTTTGTGTTGTTTTTTTTGAAGAAATTAGGGGTTTTGTAAGTGCGTATTTTGTATTTTACTTTTTGAATAGGGTAGCTTTTTTACGTGCAGATAATTCATTTTCAATGTCTTATAGTTAATCTTTGTTTTGTTCCTTAAAATCGAACCTTTCCTTTACTTTTGCTAATGCGTTTGAAAAGTTCGCATATTAACGAGTTACCTGCAATTATTATGGACAGCACAACTAAATTGAATATAACAATAGCAATAATCAGTGCATTAGCGACACTGGCTGCTGCTGTTATTTACTATTTCACACTTCATGAATTAAAGAAGCAGAGAGAAAATACTTACAAGCCACATCTCTTTATTGACGATATTTATTTCTATGTTCAAGGTATCAGAAAGGGGGAACTCATGTTCCCAAGAAAATGGGGAGACAATCCAAAAGTATCAGGCACCTTTCTTAACTTTTCTCAAGAGAACTTCGCTCTGAGTGATTTTGGTTTAAAATGTTACAATATTGGCTTTGGGACGGCTAAGAAAATTTCAATTTCATTCTCTTATGACATAGATGCCTTTATTGAACAAGTGACTAGGTTAAACGATTTAGTTCTAGAGGACAATAAGATTACGGTAAAGAAAGAAAACTTTTTTATTTCATTTGACTGCAAAAACAAAGAACTCCCTTTTTTAAACTCAGGAATTTCGATTGAAAGTGTTCTTAAACATTACATAAGTTATGTTCTTCCAGTGAATGTCAAAAGCGACTACTCGTATATCAAATTACCAATACATTATTTAGAACTCTTGAACATTTATGTTTTCCTTTTCTCATCGATTCCTGATAAACAAGGATTAGACATTGAACTTAATGTACCAGCAATTACATCAGAAATAAAATATTCGGATATATCAAACAAGGAATTTTCAAAAAATTTGACTGTAACGACAGAATTATCTTCTTTCAGTACAGCAGGTTTTTCAGGACAATTTAAGATTCATGAATTAATATAACTGCAGGTAACATGGGGTTTTATGCAAGTTGGGCTCGACATAGTAACATCAGCTAATTGCAAATCCCAGCTTCAGTTCGGTCAGACGAATATCTAGCAGCTTTTGTACTTAACTTCAATAATATATTTTCAATCAGCAGCGGTTATCGGCAGACGGAATACTAATTCCCAACCTGCATAAAGCCCTGCTCGTTATGCGTCATATTTAAAATACGAGTCGTCTCAAATGAATCCAAATAGATTTAAGTCCCCGATACTAGTTCTTCTAACAATTTCATTGTTCATCTCTTGCGGTAACAAGGGTAATTTAGATTATTCTGAAAATAATGTTATTGCAAATTCTGTTGAAACCAAAATTGACAGTACATATTGGCTGAAGCCTTG
>JBJXGO010000063.1:0-7320 GCA_046160345.1 Saprospiraceae bacterium | reverse complement strand
GTCGAATTCATCCAGCAACTCGTGGCCGAACATTTCAGCGTCCCTGTTGAAAAACTCCACCACGAAACTCGCAAGCGAAACATCGTGATCGCGCGGCAACTCTCCATGTACCTCGCCAAAAAAATGACCAACAAGTCACTGAAATCCATCGGCGAGCAATTCGGCGGGCGCGACCACAGCACAGTGATCTATTCCTGCAAAGCGGTGCAGGACATGATGGACACGGATATTGTGTTCAAGGACACGGTGGAGGAAGTGGAAAAGAAGTTGAAGATGAGTTTGAATATGTGAGGGTAAGTCATTGATCGTCATTTTTCCCCGCCGTAGTTTTAGCGAAGGAGGGGAGGCATTGTGATAAACTCCACGATATCAAGAAGGGCAGAGAGGGTTTGGGCGGTGGCTCGGCTTTTTCTGCCCTTTTTGATTATTGGGTTTGCCATCCCAGAATACCAGTTCACAAAAAAACCTCGTTCGACAAACCTACCCAATCGTGCATTAAAACAGGGGTTTTATTTTTAATTGCAAAAAAATAGACTAAAAATGGAGGCGATTGCCTTATTTCGTGCTGAATTTTCTACTCAAATTTTATGGTTATGACAAAAATAAAAACTGGGATCATTCCGTACAACATTTTGGAGACCCGGAATAATTTTCCACAATACGCTACTTTTCTAATAAGCCAATTCTCAGATTTGCTAGCCCAAACGAATTGTCAAGGTATTCGACTTTTTCCTGCCTCCGTTAACTCTAACTCACTCCCCTCAGGTAACCCTTATAAGTCGGTAATGGCATTGGGTTACGATACAGCTGGCCATAACATTGCCGATATTATACTTCTTGATACACAACCTTGTCCTCCAGAATGCCACATAACGGGTATAACCAATGTCAATAGCAGTTTCCCAGATGACATTCACCAAATTAATTTAGAAGATGCCCAGAATTTATTGACCCCGGCTTCTTTTTCAGCCCAATTTCATAAAATCGAAGATTTTGCTATTTTGTTTTCACTGCCTGGGGCTTACAAATTGCGCATATTTTTTGCATTAATACCAAACAGTGTTGCCGAGCCTCAAAGTACTTTCGTCATGCAAGCTGTGTATCAAAACGGAGATGCGATAAATAATGTCTACTTGCAAGATGACAACCCGATGGCAGGAACTCTGTAAATCCATCCACGGGTATGGCCTCGTATTGTGTTTGCTGTTGGGAAGTTTCTTCTCAGACGCCTCCTACAACTTGTATTCCCAACAACCTTTCCCCACATTTTTCCATCGCTTCACGCCTGAACAAGGTCTGTCGCAGGCAACCAACTCCTTTGTGCTCCAAGACAGCCGGGGCTTTGTCTGGGTCAGTTCCATTGACGGGTTGAACCGATATGACGGCCATTCGGTACGGGTATATCGTCCCGATCCGCTGGATAGTCTGGCGATAGGCGGGAAAAATATGCAAAGCCGCTTTTTCGAAGCACCCAATGGCGATTTGTGGTTTTGCACGTATGAGGCCATTAACTGCTATCGCCGCCGCACCGACGATTTCGCTGTATTCCGCATATTTGACGAAACTGGGAAAATCATAGAAAATGGCTACTATGCTTTTTATTTCGACCGTGCTGGGCGGCTTTGGCTACGGGCAGGCGAGGATGGGCTATATTGGTTCGACACGCGCACGGAACAGCAGTCGGCACGAAAAGGCAGTCTGATCGGAGTACGTTGTTACGTTGACACTACCGCATTTGGAGCAATAAGAGGCATCTGGAGCAGTTTTTTCAGTGACAGCACGGGCATCCGGTACACCCAACTTAATGACACCGCTGGAGTGGTGTCGGAACGGGCTTTTTTCAAGGGAGAAGAGCCGACATTTCCGCCGTTAGGCATTGCGGACATTCGCCCAGAATCAGATACCCTGCTCTGGTTAGTCGGGAGGCAAGGGCTTGTCGCCTTCAACCCAAAATATCTTTCGTTCAAGATTTATAGCCCTCGAAGTGAGCAAAGCCAACGGTTTTGGGCGATTCTTTCGATGGATGAGCGAACGTTCGCGCTATCGTCGCCCGTTGGCGGGGTATGGCTTTTTGATAAAATCAAGCGTATTTTCACCCGTCAAATCCTCCCTGAAACGGACAATCCTACGTCACTGCCTGACCGGGAAGTAGAAGAGATGTACCGAGATGGCACAGACAACCTTTGGCTTTCGCATTGGAACACGGGGCTGAGCCATGCTCATTTGCACAAACAGAAATTCAGAAATATTCGGATCAATGAAATTTTCCCTGAAATCAACGACCGCCCGTTTGCGATTGGCAGCTTGGTAGAAGATGACGCTGGGCAGATTTGGTGTACTACGGAAGGAGCGGGTATTTTGGTGTTCAAAAATGGCCAAGCCATGGAGCGTTTCTTGCCCAACGAGCAGGTGGTTTTTTTGTTGAAAGACCATGCTGGCGAATGGTGGGCACTGACGCGAAGCGGGGTGTTCCGACGCAAACTTTCTAGAGATAGTTTCGAAAAAATATCCAACATGAGTGAACTGGTCTTTGGCTTTGAGACTGAAGATAAACGTTTGTTGGTCAGTGGCAAGGACGGGGTATTTGAAATAAAGAAAATGCTGCATGGCAAACCCCGTATAGTACCTGCAGTTGGTTTTGAGCATTTGAAAAATAGATTTGTGGACTGGATGTACGAGGACAAAAACGGAACATTTTATTTTGGAAAAGACGCTGCCACTCTATCTGTGCTGCAGCGCAATGGCCTCCAACAGGAGCACCCCTTTGGTTACATGAAAGCCGCTCACGAAGACCTTGACGGGCACAATATCTGGCTTGCCACTACATCAGGATTGGTGCGGATGGACAAAACTACCTTTGGTTACACAGTGCTTGACGAATCCAATGGCTTGCCCAATCAATATCTCTATTCCGTCATCCCTGATAGTCAGGGCAATCTCTGGATGGGCAGCAATCGGGGGATTCTTCGCTACACGCCTGCCACAGGTATGATCCGTCAGTACAGACGTAGCGACGGGATTTGGGCTGACGAATTCTATACCAACGCTTGGCTCCGCACGGCTTCCGGCGAGATATGGATGGGCAACCGAGACGTGATCAACCTGTTTAGGCCCGAAGCGATTCGGGATGTACAAGCAGTGCCCAAAATCCAAATCAACAACCTGAAAGTCAATGATTTAGATTGGAAAAGCGACGCTTACATTGGGGAGTGTTCGAGTCTGGAATTTCCTTTTTCTGAAAACACATTGGCATTCAATTTCGTCGCACTGGAATACAGCGACCCTGCAAATAACCGACTGAAGTACAAGATGGAAGGTTATGATGAAAAATGGGTAGATGTTCCACTGGGCGCACCTGGATTTGCGCGATATGCCAAATTGCCGCCCGGTCACTATACTTTTAAAATCATGGCTGCGAACTCTGACGGTATTTGGAATCCTGCACCACGCGAACTAAGCATCCAAATCCTAGCTCCTTTCTGGCAAACTTGGTGGTTCATGTTGCTGATTGCATCTGCATTGACTGGCACAGGCTTTGGTATTTACAAATACCGCTTGTCACAAATTCAAAAAGAGTATGCTTTCAAGCAAAAAACTGTCGAAAGCGAGATGAAAGCCCTCCGCGCCCAAATGAACCCGCACTTCATTTTCAACAGCCTGAACAGCATCAACGCTTACATCCTGCGCAATGAAAGGAAAATTGCCAGTGGCTACCTGACGGAGTTCGCCTTGCTGATGCGGCAGATTTTGGATAATTCTGCCCGCGAGACCATTTCTTTGGAAAACGAGATTGAGTTTCTCCAATCTTATCTTCGCGCTGAAGCGATGCGCCTAGAGAACAAACTGACTTGGGACATCCGAGTATCCAATGAGGTAGATACATTTGAGACGGAAATCCCTTCCATGATTTTGCAGCCCTATATCGAAAACGCTGTGTGGCATGGGATTGCGCACAAACCGAAAGGCGGGAAAATCTTTGTATCCATTGGGCGGGAAGCGTCAGGCGCGTTGCTGCTTACGGTTGAAGACAAAGGCATTGGTCGCGCACGTGCCCGGGAGCTTCGTACTGCCAACGGGAGGATGCACGAATCGAAAGGTTTGAAAATCACGGAAGAGCGCCTGGCATTGTACGACCAGAAACATGGGACGCATTCGGCTGTGGAAACCACGGATTTGTTTGACAGTGAAGGAAATGGGGTAGGGACACGAGTGGAGATTCGGATTTCTTAGTGGTTAGATGGCTTTGCGTATCAGAACACTAGAAACAGGCCGCGTATTTTTATTTTTAGAGTGTTAGTGTTTTGGCAAAAAAAATAAAAAGTGCCAATAATTTGTTTTTATTTTCAAACTAAGTACCTTTGAATGCAAAAACAAAATCTCTCGTGAACGCAGACTCCATCACCTCAATTTCTAATGGCTTTAAAGAGAAGAGTGTTCTCTCAAAAAGCGAATTATTGCACTGGCTTCATCGGGTGTACCCGGCGGCTTCTGATAAAACACTGAGCTGGCGTATTTCTGATCTGAAAAGCCAGGGTATTCTTGAAAGCCCTGGACGCGGTATATTCCGATTGAGCAAGGCAAAGCCTTTTAAACCACCTTTCGGCACTGTTACAAAACGAATAGCTTCGCTCCTCAAACGCGATTTGCCATTGATCCGATACTGTATCTGGGAAACCCGATGGGTCAGCAGCTGGATGAATTTGCAGCCCGCAGCCGTTTGGATTATTCTAGAGGTGGAAAAAGAGATGCTCGAATCTGTGTTTTATCGCTTGAAAGATTGTTTCAAAAACGTGTTCCTCGATCCAGATCGAAAAACAACAACATTGTATCTACTGCATTTGAACGAAGCCATTATTATAAAACCCTTACTTTCAGAGTCGCCAACCTTGACAATTGGAGACATTCAGACTGCTTTGCCAGAAAAAATTTTGGTTGATCTAATCGCTGAACCCCAATTGTTTCAAGCACAACAAGGCGAAATAGAAGAGATTTTCGCGACGGCATTTCAGGCGCTGCCCATAAATCAATCAAAATTGTTGCGATATGCGGCCCGTCGTCGAAAACGTAGCGAAGTGGAGCATCTTATTCCAATTAAACAACGACTTCAAAGGACCGATAAATGATTCATCCTGACAGCCTTCTATCCCCATGGATTGACACAGTCGCCTCAAAATTAGGGCGGATTGACAAGGCTCTTTTGGAAAAGTCCATTCGTGCTTTGTTCCTCGCCGAGCAACTCAAGTATCGCGGCTTAAACTTTCAATTCAAAGGCGGCACCTCCCTGTTCTTGCATTTCCCTGCGCCCCATCGTTTTTCAATTGATGTGGATATCGTTTCATCAAATGATTCAGCTCAAGTATGCACTGTTTTAGAAGCGCTTGTTACCGATGCTTGGTTCATTCGGTGGGAAGAGGATATTCGTACACAAACAGGGCAATATTTGCCAATGCAACATTTTAAATGTTATTATTTAAGCCAATATCCGGGAATTGCGCAAGGAAACTATATTCTCTTGGATGTGATCTATCAACGGCAACTTCCGTCATGGACAGAGCCAAAACCCATCAAACACGCTTGGCTGAAAACGCAGCAGCCAGAAGTTGAAGTCACCGTATCAACAAAAGAAGGCTTGCTTGGGGATAAGCTCACCGCATTTGCGCCTACAACTACCGGCATTCTGTACACGAAGAAACGCCCACTTGAAATCATCAAGCAGTTGTACGATATTGGAACATTGTTTGATGTTTGCCAAGATTTGGATGCCGTTCGCAACACTTTTGAACAAGTTGCAAATCAGGAAATTGCTTATCGCGCACTCCCAATTGACTCTAAGGCGGTATTGGACGATACTTTTCTAGCAGCGTCAATCCTCTGTGATCGGAACGAAAAAGACGTGAATTTTCAAATCCTCAAAACTGGAATTACAAATATCCGACCACACATCTTTCGGCGATTCATTCTAGATGATGCAGTGGTAGCTGCTGCCAAGGCCATGTATCTGACTATATTGTTGCGCCAAGGATTCCCCAAAGTGCCGGATCGTTTTGAGCGAGCGTCAGAAGTGCTTATGTGGGAAATACCCGCTACGGACTTCAATCGTTACAATCGCTTGAAAAAGACCAACCCAGAGGCTTTCTTTTATCTCTACAAAACTTATGAACGCACTCATCATTGACGACGAAGCCCAGGCCCGCGACGCACTTTCGGAGTTGCTCAAGACTTACTGCCCCGGTATTCACCTTGCCGGTACAGCAGAAAATGGCGTAGCAGGGCTTGAACGCATCGACACCCTGCGGCCAGACATTGTGTTCCTGGATGTAGAAATGCCCATTATGGGCGGCTTTGAGGTACTGCAGAACCTGGAAAAAATCGATTTCGCGCTTGTGTTTGTGACGGCCTACAACCGCTACGCGGTCAGGGCATTCGAGTTCAGCGCCGTTGATTTTTTGCTGAAACCGGTGGAGGCCGCACGCCTTATTCAGGCCGTGTATAAAGCTTCTGAACAAAACCGACGGCAGCACACCTTGGAACAATATAGCCTTCTGCTTGAACTCGTCAATCAGCAAGGCCACCCCGTCACACTCGACCACCGCATCGTGTTTGCCATGCAAAACGAAATCGTGTTCAGTTGGCTACGCAACCTTATCTGGATTGATGCGGACGCCAATATGTGCTATATCAAACTGGCAGACCAGGATAAGACCCTGCACATTGCTCGCACCATCGGGGATTACGAAAAACAGTTTGAGGGCTACGAAAACCTCATGCGCGTACACCGTTCCAATATTGTCAACCTGCTTCATGTAAAAAAATTCCTGCGCGAGGATGGAGTACTGCTTATGACTGATGGGCTGAAGGTGCCTGTAGCCGCCAACAAGCGGGAAGAGGTGCTGAATAGGCTCAAAGAAGGTTGACTTCCTTCCAGAAAGTGTGTGTTTCATACGATGCCCACCCGGATTCATTCGGGTGGGCATTTTTATTCGGGTGGACAAGCCTCCTTTGCAGCGTATTCAAACCAAGGCATTTTTTACAGACAAAATTTTGAAAACATGAAAAACATTCTTTTCACCTGTATGGTGCTTGCCCTCGGCCTGCGATGCACAAAGGGCGACCCGCCGCCACCGCCTGACCTCTGTGCATCCGTCCAGTGCCTCAACGGCGGAACTTGCGAAGACGGTTCTTGCAATTGCGGCTTCTGGTACGAGGGCACTGATTGCGGCCAGGAAGTGCGCGCCAAATTTTTTGGCAACTACACCGGCACGCTCATCAACAAAAACGGCTCCACAACCACCTCCAGTTTTGTCACCGTCAACTTCGCCA
>JBJXGO010000062.1:0-3905 GCA_046160345.1 Saprospiraceae bacterium | reverse complement strand
TGGTCACATGAAGGATGTATAGCCCGCCTGCACCTGCTGCTGTGTTCAGACTATCGGGATGGCCAATGATTTGGCCGTTGATTGTCGTCCAGGAGTATCTTATAGTAGGTCCTGTGCTACTGCCTGTGCCTAAAAGTGGCACCGAATCGTTCACACAAGTGATAAGGCCGTTGGAACTGGCGTTGGCGGTTGGGACATTGTTTGTGACCGTAACAGTGACCTCTGAAGTGGCTGTACAGCCGGTATTGGTATTCGTGACGATCAAGGTGTATGTACCCACCTGATTCACGGTACAATTTTTTTGATTGGTGGCTCCCACGATATTGCCATTGGTTGTTGACCATTGGTAGCTGGAAAAACCTGGTTGGCTTGAATTGCCAATCAACAAAGTGGTAGGCGCTCCACAGCCCAGCGGTTGAGGCGGCGTTATCCAGGCAGCGAGCGGGTTGGGGTTGAGAATGACGTTGACCGTAGCGGTTTTGGTGCACACAGCATTACCATTCACCTCATAAGTTACGGTGAGGGTATATTCTCCGGCGGCATCAACAGATGGTGTAAGGGTATTGACTCCTGAAACGATGTTGCCGTTGCTGGTGGTCCATTCGTAAATGATATTTGGCCCCGTACTGGAACCATTGCCCGAAAGTTGAACAACAGCGCCTTCGCAAGGTATGGTGACAACGTTGGGAGCAGCCACCGCGACGATATTGATCACATTTACTCTAACCGTATCATTTGCAGAGCAAACGGGGGCAAAAACGATGTCATCAAGGGCAAAGTCATTGCCACCGAGCTGCGTGTTTTGATTTACGATGCAAATGGTTGCACTTGAATTGCCGCCGCTGTTCCAGGTTTGGAAGAAATTTTGCCAATTGCAGGTTCCTCCCGGGGCATTGAATATAGGCCCCACCGGGCTTCCATTGATGCTGAATTGCAACAATGCCGGAGAACTTGCCACTACCGATGTGACCCAAGCCGAAAGCACATACTGGGTGTTTGCAGATACAGGTACGGTTTGGCACCAAACGTTTTGGTTCGGCGTTCCGGCGCCGTTTACCACCATCATATTTCCTGACCCAGAAGTATGGTCGCCGCAAGGGGCGAATGCCGGATGGTCGTCCTGAGGATTGTCAAGCACATCATAAAGCCCCTCTGGCACGAGATTGCCGGGACTGTACCCGTAATCACTCATAAAACCTGAGTTTCCTTGTTCAAAATCGCCGTTGTCCACCACATTGTTGTTGAAATCCGGCGCCGTGGCGGTAAGGATATAATTGGTGCTTTGAGTAACCGTAACGGTGGGACTGAGCGTATTTTGGCCCTGCATACCTGAAGTTGGGCTCCAGTTGAAGTTTAGATAATCGCCCGTGATACTGCCATTGAGTTGGGTGGGCGGTGGCGGTGCGCAAAGGTAAATATCTTCTCCTGCATCAACGGTGATGGGGCATTGGGCTGAAAGGCGGGCAGCGGCGCCTAATAAAAGAAAACAGGCGGTAAGGGTTCGGAGAAGTTGCAGCATGGCGAAGACGCAGTTTGAACGATATTGAAACAGATGCAATTGGGCAAATGTACGATGCTTTGCGTTCGAAGCGTACTATCTAAAAAATCGCCAGGCAAGCAAACTTATTGCTTCAGAAATCGAGTTGACCACCTGTGTTGCTCATCATACAAATAGAGTAGGTAAACCCCCGAGGGGATTTCGCCGAGTGGTTGCTGCAAGCCTTGCATGCCTTTTTCAAAGGAAACAGCGCTTGACAAAACCGCCCTGCTATCGGTGTCCAGCACCTCCAGCTTGCCTTCAAAATCAGTCGGGAAGTTCAGGTTGAAAATCAAGACGCCTTCCTTGATCGGATTCGGGCTGATGTCCAAAAGATCGTCTTTCCTCCCCACCGTTAAAGCCTTGATGCCCAAATGTTTCACCGACCCATCAAAGTCCGTTTGGCTTAGCATATAATAATTAACACCTGCCAAAGGTCGTGTATCTATCCATTCATAGGACCCTCCTGCAATGTTCTGCAAACTTGCAACCTGTTGGATACTTTCATATTGTATGCCATTGGCAGATCGCTTTACTGAGAAAAAAGCATTGTCTTTTTCTGAGGAGGTGATCCATTTGAGTTTAACTTGATGCTCGCTGTACAACCGGGCTTCAAAGGATAGAAGTTCCACCGGAGCCGGGCCAGGGTAGGCATAGTCCATGCACTCACGATCTTTGAAATTGATCGCGTTGCAACAAAAAGGATTCATGTTCTGGTTAGGGAAGTCATTATTGTCAAGATGCCCCATACGGTAAACATGGGTAAGTTCATGCGACATCATTTGCTCGAACTGAATATCCGTTAAGCAGCTGGGCGTTCCGTTGTTCACCACTACAAAGCCATAAATTGCGTTTTGCCAGTCTTGACCATCAAATTGGTGGGTATTAGCACTAGAATAACTACCTCCAAAGGCCAGGGTGCCTGAGCAGTTATTCAGGTCGGGTATTTCGTCGCAGGGGTCGTCAAAGATAATAAGCGCGCTTTGCTCCCCATTGAGGTTGTTGTCGCAAAAATCAATAAAATTGCCCCCTACTGCAGAACCGCCGTCACAATCGGGCACATAGTTTTCACTACCGCCGTTGGAAGGGTCGATCCCTACATAGTTGGTGTTCAGGGCCGCCAAAACATTCCCAAATCGGGCCCCCCAGTTTGCAGGATTACCTGTGTTATCGTAATAAACAGGTAACGCAGCGTTTTCCCAACGGCAAAGGCTGCCACCAAAAGCAAAGTCACAGCCCACCGGAACCGCTCTGTCCTGGGCTTTAAAATCGTCTCTTTGAAGCATAGAACGACCGATACTTCCATCCCAAACCATTTGCGGTGAACCTGCAATTGCCCGAAGTTGTTGGAGTAAAAGTTCTTGCCGGAAAACCCTCAATGGTTCAACAAACTGGCCATCGGGGCGGGTCAACACTTCAATACCATCTGCCTCAATGGGAACTAAAAACGCATCGTCCCCTTCCTGAAACTGCTCAAAAACATAATAAGAAAGCATGACAGGCCGCCAAAAGCTTTCTTTTCGGCTTAAAAAAAGCAAATAAGTTTTGCCCGTTTCAGGTTTGAAATCGCCAGCAATGTCTATCTTATGATCTCCAACAAAACGTGAAAAGGGCCGCAGAGAGAATTTCGTGCCTGGATACAAAATCCCTTTGGTACATTCGATGGATTCAAATTTTGTGTCCATGAATGTTGTACCGTTTTCGGTTGTTTCAACAGATTCAACGGCACGAGCCAATACCACACATTCGCTGTAAAGGGAAGCCTCGCCCAAGTTTGCGAAGGGAATAATGGAAGTTGCAGATACTGAACAGGGTGTAAATGCACTTGCCCATATCAGGGCAAGGATAAGGCGATTGAAGCGCATGATTATATAAGGTTAAAAATGAAAGATTATAGGACTTTTGGGGCAACAAATTTACAGGATTAAAACTAAAATTTGGTCAATGGGTTTCACAAAGATTTTCTAGGTTCTGTAAACCGCACAGGTTTCAAAAATAGGGAGTGTTCAGAAAAAGTTTCAGGATGTCATCCTCTTGCTAATTTTGTCGCACTTTCGCCCTTACACATGACCAACGACGATTTCAAAACATTCGCTCCCAGCATCCCCACTGATCCTGGCATCTACAAATACATAGATGTTTCGGGGACAATCCTTTACGTTGGCAAGGCAAAAAACCTGCGCAATAGGCTAAACTCCTATTTCGGGGATAAAAAACACCAACTGGCCAAGACGAAAGTACTGATCCGGCATTCCCACCATATTGAATTCATGATCGTGGAAACGGAGCATGATGCGCTTTTGCTTGAAAACACCCTCATCAAAAAGCATCAGCCGCGTTACAATGTGATGCTGAAGGACGAAAAATC
>JBJXGO010000061.1:0-19450 GCA_046160345.1 Saprospiraceae bacterium | reverse complement strand
TTCACCACAATATAGGCACCCCATAATCCATAAAATGCGGGTCTCGGGTCACGATGGTAAGCCCTTCAACGGAGGCTTGGGCGATGAGCATTCGGTCGAATGGGTCACCATGATGGAGGGGGAGTCGTTCAATTAGCAAGGTATGTTCAGGTAAGATGCCCAAAATCACGGCATCGCTTTCCTCTATCTCTTTGATAATCTGCTCAAGTGGTTTTAGAAGAGCTAATTTGCCGAGTCGCGCCTTAATGGCTATTTCCCAAAAGGAAGCGATGCTTATAAATTTGGTGTTTGTCTGAGCTTCTATTGCTTTTTGGGCTATCATACTGAGCTGCTGATCGTTCTCACCAAGCCAAATGAGTGCGTGTGTATCCAGTAAAAGGTTCATTACATATACTCTTTGAAATCCTCGAGTGGTGCTTCGAAATCATCAGCCATAACAAAAGAACCTTTTAAAAAGCCGGCTTTTAGAGGCTTTTTGGGGGACTCTTTTTTTGCTTCAGGTATCTCTAAGTGCTCGTCAAAGTCTGGGCCCATAGTGAACATTCCTTTTGCTCCACCGAAACCAGCTTTGATTTTAGTTTGAGCCTCGAGCTGCTTCAACTCTTGAGAGGTTTTCTCTTTACTCTCCCGACTTAACAGAAATTCAATATAGTCCAGCACCTGTTTTTTCAGCGACTCGGGCAGCCCTTCGATTTTGGAATACAATGCTAAAGTACTCATGGTAATTATGATTTTGCGTACAAAAGTAAATCAAAACTGTCTTTTTTACGAAAGAATCTTAGTGCTTTCTTCGTAAAAACAGCCACCATACCACAAAAATCACCCCCAACAATCCTACCCCCAAAATCCCCCACATTCCCCAGCCCCAGGGCTGCTCGATCACCCGGTCGTCTCCCACCGCCACCAAGCCCGCCCAGAAATAGGGCGATTGAGCCGCATTTCCTATTTTAGGGTCGGAGAGGTAGGCCAATTTGGCTTCCCTCAGCGCTTTACTGGTGGCATACCCAGTTCCGATTTTTTCGTAGAAATATTGCAGCAAACGTGATGTGCTGCGGTCGTTCACTGACCACAGGCTCGACACGATACAGGCGGCGCCCGCCTGGGCGAATGCGCGTGCGAGGCTCATCACGCCTTCGCCTTTGGCTTCTTTGCCCAGGCCTGTTTCACAGGCACTGAGCATCACCAGGTCGGCTTTCAGGGGTAGCGCGTAGAGGTCGGGCAGGAGCAAAGAACTGTCCATCAATTCGATGCGCGGGTGCTCGCCTGCAAAGGCATGGGTAGAAAAATGGAGCACTCGATATTCGCCGGCGCTTGTCAAAAAATGTTGAAGATCAGCAGTTTGGCCTCTCAATTTTTGGATATCCCAGCCAGTAATTCCGTTCCAATCAAAATCGGTGTGCACCAGGGGAGCAAGCCCACGTTCGCGGTTTTCAAAACCGGGCGCAATAGAAAGCAAATAATTAGAGGCCTTGGATTTCAGGTTTTTTTGTTGGCGCAGTACTGCGAGCGACCAGGCGTATCGGATCTCTTGCTGGCGCAGGAGATAAGCTGCGTTGCGCAGGCTTGGAGAGCCGTTAATGGTGGTCACAAGTGCTTCAAACGGTACAAAATTGAGGACACCGTCGGGCAAAATTGTGAGCATGGCAGCGGTGGCTGTTTCGGAGGGCAATAATTTTTGCCAGAGCGTATAGGCAGTTTGGAAGTATCCGGCAGGGTCGTTCAGAATGGCATAGTCATTCTCAAAGAAAGCCAAATATCGGCGTATAAGGCTTTGCAATTCAGCATCATTGGGGATTCGTCGCCAAATTTGCCCGCCGTAGCCTCCTTGCCCGTTATGGTCTGGCACTTGGGGGCGAAGCTGGGAACTGGGTTTATCTCTCTGAAACACAAAAATATCCACCCAGTGCTCGCTTATAAAATATTCCACCAAAGCTTCGCCATTTGCAAAGTCGGCTGGGATAGGCAGCCATTTGGTTTCGGCCACTTCAATGGTATAAAGGTTTGGGTATTCTTTTCTCAGGGTTTGTTCGAGCACCGCAATTTGCGCCCGAATACCGTCCACTTCAATGCGCCATTGTGGAACCTTGTCGCTATTAGGGTGGAGCAACAGGTTTTTGTCATAATGAGACAGGCTTTGCCGCAGGGCAGTAATTTCTTCAAAATGCTTGTCGTTACCTGCAAGCCCCTGGCGAATCAGGTTGTCTTGCAAGGCTTCGTGCAGCAGTGCGGCCTTGCTGCGTTCAGCGATGGCAAACGCTTTCTCGAGCCATACCGTTTGCCCCGTTTTTTCAAAAAGCAGCCGGGCCACATTCATGGCAGCTTCTTCGCGTGCACGGGCATCCTTTAGCAAATGCAATTTGGACGTGCTATACTGAAGTACCCTGCGAAGTATGGATTCGGCTTGCCAGGCGAGCTCGTGGCATTCGAGGGCAAGTTCGAGCCACCGAATGTCGCCGCTTTTCTCAAACAAAGCTTGTGCGGCGGCGGCCTTTGCCGTGAGCGCTTCAAAAATGGTGTTTTCCTCATAAAGCTTGGTGACCGGTGGATTGGATAAGTGGTTGATCGGTTGGAAACTGGGGATCACTGCAGTAAGTGCGCGGTCTGTAGCCTGGACTGCCTGGAGTGCCTGATCTTTTTGCAAGTAAAGTTTGGAAAGGGCGATATGATCTTTGCCCACTTCGCGGGAAGATTCGCCAGAACTGGCACGGTCGTCAGCCAGGGCACCCAGGAGCAATCGTTCGGCTTCGGCGAATTTCCCCAGTTTTGTATTGGCTAGCCCTGCAACGCGACGGGGTCGGGCCCGGTCTTCGATAGTATGTTTGTCGTCCGGGCCATCTGGGCGGAGCAAACGCAGTGCTTCATTGGCGGTACGAGCGGCTTCGGCAGCGCGCCCCAGGTCCAGCATGGTTTCGGCTAAACGGCCTAAAAGAAAGCCGCGTTTCGAATTGGATATTCCGGGCAGACTTAGCCCTTTTCGGTAGTATTCTTCGGCGGCCACGTAGTCACCTTTGTTCCAATAGGCGATGCCAATGTTAGCGTAAAGCCCCGACATATCTTCGTTGTCACCACCTACTGCGAGGGCTTTTTGGAAAACAGCAATAGCTTTGTCGTTGTCGCCCAGGCGGGTGTAGTTGTTGCCTAAAGCTTTATAAAGGTTTTTTACAGGGTTAAAATCATCGTATTTGAACTGCTCATAAATCTTTGCAGCTTGCTCGTATGCTTGTACGGACATCCAAAATTTATCCATTTTTCTCAGAAACCATCCCCTATTTGCCTGCAAAAGCATGAATGGTCGCCATTCCTGAATATTTCGAGGTTCGCGCCAACGCTTATCCAATGCTGTATCGAGATATGCCAGCGATCTGGGATAATCATCTTCAAATAGTTCATGGATATCTACCTGAGTTTGCCCCCAAACAGCCAGGCTATCCGCCATCCTGGCAAGGTTTGATTTTTTTTGAAGACAATATAGCGCGCTGTCTTTTTCCCCATGTTTCAGAAAAAAGGAGATTTGGCTATCGAATTGTTGCAGATCGGCATGCGCTTGCGAAAACAGCCCAATGGGCAGTTGCGCAATTAGAAGGACTCTCAGGGTGACGGTACGAAATAGTTGAGGGGTTGGCATACGCAGAAATTTTGCGCAGCAAATTAGAAAAAAATGTCATGACGAAAGCAAGAAAGAAATCCGGGGCATTCCACTGAACATTTTTATTTCGTACAGGTGTTACGCAGAAAAGCCTTTGTAACACCTGTTTGAAAAATATCCAGTATTGCGCTGCGGGTCACATTTTCACTTCTAAAGAGAACTGGACAAAAGGCTTAAAGGCCCGCCCTTTCCCTAAAACCGCGCCTGCCCGTATGCCAAGGTTTGGTCCTGCGCGCACGGAACCAAATGTCAGATCGCCGAATGCTGTAAATTGATATCGAGTGTTGGAATAAGGCTCAACCGATTCTTCCGTACCACCCGGCTCAACGGTCCTTTTTACAAATGCAGGGGGTATATCTACGAATTCCCAGTTGATCGTAAACCTCTGGATGGTCGTTTTGGTATTGCCGTTTTCTATGGATACCCTGGCTGATGCCCCAAAGCCAAGCCCCAGGCGTTTGTTGAAGTTTTTTCGCAACAAAACCGGGACCTCAAAAGAAACAAAACCCCGCTGCGATTGAATCAGGGTGTCGGAAAAGATCGAGTCTAGTTGAATCACCGGAATTGCAGGGTTTGGGGATGCGTTCATCTTTGTCAATAAACCACTATTCTTGATTTCGGGCAAATTTTGCAAGCCTTTTAAGCCAGTGAGCAATTCAATTTGAGGATATAAACGCCATGATTTGTAGGGAGATATGCTCGCGCCCAGAAAGAAATAACCACTCTTGAGCGAATCGGGCACAAAATTCCAGCCAACTTTGATGCCGGGGGAGACGCCGACCTTGAAACGGGTGCGGGTGTAGTTGGTATAGATAGGCGGTTCCCGATCGAAGATAATCTTGGCCCTGCTGCGAAACGAGCGTTTGGGCATGTCTCGATCAGCCTCGATGCGGTATTTCACAAACCCCTTGGTAGAATCGCGATCATTTACACCCTCTTGCCGACTTCCGGGCAGATAAATCCTGTGAAAGGTAAAAACCAGCCCTTCACTGTTGCTTAAGGTATCCAGGCAACTGCCAATGGTAGGCGGTTTCGGGCAAATAGGACATTTTGGCTCCCATTCAAGCGCCTTCATTTTTTTCATGTTCAGCCCTTCAGGGATTTCAACTTTCAAAACAACCGAACTGGCAGGGCCTTCGCCATTGTTTTGGAAACGGATTTTGTAATCAATTTTTTTATTGCCCAACGTACGATAGTTGATTCGATTGTCGGAGACGGCAATGGCGTTGGGATCGTGCGCACTGACTATTTCGAATTCCAAATCGAATTTTTCGGGCGGGATCTGAGGATCAAATGGTGCAAAAATGGCTGTAACATAAATAAAGGCATTGGTATCTTTAAGCATTTTGTCTGTGCCCCGCATGGATAAAAACATGTTGCGTTTTTCACCGGGCCGCAGCTCGGTAAATCGCCATAGTTTTTCTTCTCTATAAGCACCCCGGGCCGCATTCAACAAATTTTGAAGGATGCTTCCCTGGGGGGGTTCTGCTGATAATAGCGTGTTTACGCCTGTATGAGATGGCAGATCCAGGAGGGTCCAACCCTGTGTGGGAGATACATCGGTTGGCAATACCTGAGAAATGTCAGCATCCACTATTTCATTGAAATGCACCCTTGCGCTGTCGAAAACAAAGTGTGTGGTTGGGTATTTTTTTTCATTCAAGAAAAGGTGCAAACGCCCGTCTGTCATTATGTTGCCGAGGTTGCGGTAACTGAGGATGCATACCAATTCTTCATTCGCCCGCGCTTGACGAAGTGTTCTCATCTTAATAGCCAATCTGGCAGAATCGAATACGGTGGGAAAACCGCCTGTTTGGCCGCTGCCATCTGCCATCATCATGACCGATCGGCCTTTCGGTTTATCTCCATCATCATAGTGCGCAGTAGCATAGAGCAGTTGGTTGTAATTACCTCCTTTTTCATAGCTATGCCGCGGGCTTTTTTCAAAACTATAGCTGCCATCTCCAAATTCCCAGTAGTAACTCCAATAGGCTTCCGGGGCGCCCGCTAACTGTGTCAAGGGCAGGTCTTTTGGGACAAACTGGTAGGCCCCGTTATTTTGAGCAACGGTAAATTCAGCGATGCGGGGCACTGGTGCTGCCTCGGTTTGCGCCAGCAACTGAATACAAGAAATTAGGGCTGCAAAAAAGACTGTCAGGTTTTTCATAGGCGAAAGATTATTGGTTTAGGTGGCAAGAATACAATGGATTTTTTGTAAACCGGAGAATTTTTTACACAAAAAAGCCCTCCGTCGGCAAAAAGACAACGGAGGGAAAATGCAAATAATTAGCTGTAGCAAAGTTCGAACTCGAAGCAGCGCTCGGTACTCGTCCCGTAAACAATATCGAAACAGATGCCTTCGAATTTCAGATTGTATTTGCCTTGTCTGGCGCCTCGCGTGTAAAGCACAAATTCGCGCGATTTGCAGTTTGGTTTGCCGTCCACACAAGGGCCAATATTACCAAAGCAAATGGGGCCTCTAGGGCGCACTTCAACCGAATTCGTACCGTCGGGCAGAATGGCTACGGCGGTGCCATCGGCGTTGGTTACGGTAAGTTGAGCAATAGAAAAATTGCCAAAAGTGACATTCGTAAAGCAGTTGCAAACCGTGATGTACAACACTTCATAATCGTCGGTCTCCAGGCAATCGCAGTCGCCATCACCCCAGGACACGGATATACAAGGCTGAATGTCAGGGAATTCTACAGGTTTGCACTTTTCAATGCAAGCATTGCAAATGGCTGTGGTGAGTGCCGCGATATAGAGTTCTTTAGATGGTTTGCTGTAATTGCTGCCATCACTTGAATCTGTGTCGTAAACCAGGGTACCTCCAGTTTGAGTGCAGAGGTTGTTGTAGTCGGTAGCTGTTCCTGAAAAACTGTTGGTTGCGGTGCCGATAAAATGCGCAGACACAACCACATTATTGGCAATGGCAGCTGCAATAGCGTTTTGCGTGGCTAAGGTATCTTGTGCAACCTGCGTGTAATCAGCGTCAAGTGTGGTGTCGCTGATGTAAAAAATGGCACGGCAGGCGTTGGGCCTCCAATCAAAATGATTGCTTAGGTCTTCAATAGCATTTGCACCTTGCTCGCCTGGAAAGCTCACCGGAGGCGGGCTATTGTGAACGAATGGGCCAAGGTAAGGTGGCACCATGGTCACGGCCAGATAATGTTCGTGGGTCTCGCTGAAGAGAGCAGGGAAACCGCCCGGCATGGCAGAAAAACCACTTTGTGTAGCATCCACCCCCAACCATTTGATTCGAAGATCGGTTGGGCATTTTTTTTGTACTTCCAGAAGCGCACTTTCGGCTGCAGCTACCACATCTTTGGCAGCACCGACCATGGACCCGCTCGTGTCAATCAGTACGATAAGATCTACTTTAGGTTTTCCACCACCGCCGCCGTTGCAAGGGCAATCTTCTTCATCGTGAGAATCGGCGCAAGGTTCGAGCTGGAATTCTTTGAGGTCTTTTTGACTGGAAAGCCATGCCTCCAATTCCGTGCGGATAATATCGCAGGGGCCCGGACGGGGTTCTGTAGGTGGATCGGGCGATGGAATGGGTCTGGGTTCTGTTGGTTTTGGGGCTGGGGCATGTTTCGGGTTTTTTTCTTGGGTCTTTTTCATAGTTTTTTGAAAAATGGAAAGTTTCTGAAGCTTTGCCTACTCTTTTCTACGGGTTTTCGGCTTCCCCCGAAGCCAGCGAAGTTTTCAAATTGGCTGGTATGCTAATAAATCGCCATGGCCAAAAAACCTTACCCTTAACTCGAAATTTTTTTATTGTGAATTTTGAATGGATAAAAACTATGCTGCCAGAATGGCACGGCTATGCCAATTTATAAAGGATTGGAGGTTCGACTTTGAGTCGAACCTCCAATAATACGCTTATTCTTTCACCACTTTGCCCATCCAAATCGACCTGCCATTGCTCAAGGCCTGCACCAGGTAAATCCCGGCTGGCTGGCTGTTGAGGGATAGCGATTGGCTTTTTTGGCCGGACTCCAAGGTGGTTTGTTGTACCAGACGTCCTGTCAAATCCAGAATGGAAATCACAGCGTCAGACTCCAGCGGCTTGCCAAATTCTAAGGTAATATCTCCGCTCGTGGGGTTAGGAAGAATACGGGCCAACCAAGCATCCGCCGACGAAGGCGCAAACTTTGTTTTGGAAACGACTATTTGGCATTCTATGCCCAAGATGTCGCCTTGGTCATAGATAACGAGGTCTTCCTGGCGGCTGCAAAGAAGCGTGTGTACCCCCCCAGCCAATGTGGTCGGATAGAAAGGATGAGCAATATTCCCAACACCTTCTACCCACACAACTTTCAGGCCTTCGGCATTTTGAAAATTAAACCGCTCGTGATATCCATCTTGCAACAAAACAGAATCTATTTTGCTAAGAACAAAAGCATCATTTCCAGGAAGCAGCGCCCCCAAATCGAGCGCAAAATCGTATAACAGCTGCTTGCCCTGTACAGGGTCAAGGCGATAAACTTGCTGCTTTGAAATTTCCTCGCTTAATAGTTGAACAAAGCCAGGCCCACCCGGAGAGGGGTCGTTGTTGACACCCTCTAACTGGATAAAATTCTCCTCCACACGAATCCAACTCTGTCCGTTGACCACTGAATCTCCCTTAGTGTCATAGAAGCTGTTTATATAGCCCTCAAATCCAGCGGTCGTTGCCAGCCATTCGGATTGATGTAAGAAGGGACGGTACACCTGTTCAGAACGATTTTCGGAGCCAGGTTCCACCAAGCTGCTGTTGTTCATGTCAAGATTGCCGCAAAGGCTTGGGTTGATGGTGGTAAAAAAGTACCCTGCAGCAGCTGGCCAAGCCTCGAAGCCTGGTTCGAGCGAGATGTAGTCCTTTGCGCGAAACTCTGCGGTTGCCGGGCCGCTCACTGTCACAGGACCTTGAGTACCAGAGGTAACGGCGGTGCCCGCCGTTACCGAATAAGGCCCCAAATACAGGGTTTGGCCCGAACTTAAAACGGTGTTTTGCACAAAAATATCGTTCGGCACAACCGCTGGCATCAATACGGCATGGGTAGCGAGGTGGTCACGCATCCGTTCGCCTTGTCCAGTGCTAAAGTATGACATACAGCTCGGATAACTGTACGACATGATGTTCAGTTCATCTGGGTTGTAGGGTATGCCTGAGCCACAAGGATCAAGCCCGCTTCCGTTCCAAGTGCAGGTTATGGTGTTCACGTTGAAACCCAAACCCGGGTCTGCCGGGGTGTCGCATACAAGGTCGCCACATGTGGAGCAGTTGCTCCCGTTGACACAAGCGGTACAGAAGTAGGTCTCGTGTGTATGGAACAAGCCCAGACAATGTCCAAACTCGTGTGCAAGAATGTGCGATGTGTTCACTACAATACCTCCCGGCCATGTGCCGCCAATTGCCAGGGCACTGTTTGGGATTGCCATAGCTGTGCCGCCGGGACTTGGAGAAGTATTTGGACAGAAATACAAGTCAATAGCGTCTGCCTGAGGGTTGACCGCAGCCATAGCCGTTGCATTCCCGAATAGGCTGTTGTTGTAGAAATTGTTGTCCAATATTTGATCAGTGCCAACCAGCGATATGCAGATGTTGTGCGGATACAAGTCTTGGCTGAGCAATGACAGTGCGGCATTGAGTTCTGTTGGTGTCATACCTCCACTACCGTCAGCACGGCGTATGATGTGTGCAAAAACACGGACAGTGAAAGGGCCTGGGTTGGAGTTAACCGGGATGCCAGCGACGGCATTGGGGAAATTTCCAGGCGTACCGCAGGTCTGTGCCTGCAACCCGATTGAGGTGCCCCAGAGCAAACAGCAAAAAATTGAAATTAGAAAGGTTTTCATGGTTATTTTTGTTGATCTTGGATTGTTTGAATTGCTTTTTTTAGTTCATCATTTTCCTTTTTTATTTCAATCAGATAGAGGGTAAGTTCCTCGATCTTTTCCATTTGACGAGCGAGCATATCAGCCACATCCAAGCCGTCTTTTTCAAGGTCTTGGGCCGAAGGCACATTCGGAAGGTGTTTGTTGGCTTTTACAAATGCTTCCACTTCTGAAAGCGGCTTGAGTTTGTAATCGGTGGCGAACACATAGTCGGCCCAGTTGACGGTGCCATGTATTGCAATTTTTACTTTCTCTGCCAAGATGCCGTCTTTAACGTAAAGGCCGTAGATACCTGGAGTGGTCATCCCAAGTGGTCCAATAGCAACTTTTCCGTTGTTGTCTATCCGCATACGGTTGCTGCCTGCGGTATAAAAATCAAGTCCCCATTGGTTTCCGCCTGAAGTTCGCTTGCTGCCAATGCCTTCGCCAGAGGCGATTTGACCAAGGTTGATGTCTATAGTCCCATTGTTTGTGTCGTCTCCGATAGTGACTTTTCCGTCGGCGCCGATAGACATTTTGGTTTGGGCAAGTATCTGGGCATCACTACGTGTCTTGGAGAGTGCGCCCGTGCTAGGCTCCGTTGCGAAGCGGATTCTGCCACCAACATCCCCCCAAATGACATTACCGCCGTTGTTGGCACCATCGGTTTCGAAAGTAAAATCAGTCCCAGCTTTGTTACGTGCGGCATTCAGTCCGATATAGGAAGTTCCATAACCGAAAGAAGCGCCGGCTGCGATGCCAAGAGATACTGCTGAATTGCTGGTGCCAATAGTCGTTCGATACCCAGGCAAGGAGGACGAACCGTCTGCATCCAGGCGAATGCCGGCCCAGTCTCCTCTTTGCGGAGCAATCACGAACCCCGCCGTATTGTTCCATCCTGAATTGTCTGACCAGAATATACCAGCGTCATCAATCTTCGAAGCAAACGTGTAGCTGGCTCCTCCGAGTTTTGGCACAAAGAAGATATGCCGTCCTTGGGAGTCGGAAAAATTGGCAATGGTATTGGCTGCAGAGGCTGTTGCGTGAACGTGTAAACGGTAGGCAGGAGCGTTTGTACCGATACCGATATTCCCGGTTGATGAAATCCGCATCCGCTCGGCACTGCTGGTGGAAAAGGCCATCGTGTTGGCCGCTGGGCGGAAGATGCCGTTGCCGCCCCCGCCATCATTTAAATTAGTTGGAAATGTCGCATGACCAGTAAAACCAAAAGCAGGGTTGGCTGCTGAGTTTCCTTGTGCTGATAGGATGCGTGCGCCACCATTGCTGAGCGTACGAACGGCTGGGGCCACAATGGGTTGCGCAAAAGCAGTTTGTGCCATCGAAAAAAAGGCGATGACTGGAATGATGAGATTGAAAAATAGACGTTTCATTTTAAAAATTTTGAGTGTAAAAAGGGTGTGATAAGAATTGTTTCGCCTACTCTTTTCTACGGGTTTTCGGCTTCCCCCGAAGCCAGCGAAGTTTTCAAATTTGGCTGGTATGTCTATAAATCGCCATGGCCAAAAAACCTTACCCTTAAGTCGAAATTTATTTAATGTGAATTTTGGATGGATAAAAATTAGTACTGCGTAACAGTGCCATTCTGGCAAGCCTCAGCCAAAACAAACGCCGTAGACGCGACATTTTAATGTCATGCCTACGGCGTTTCTACTTTTTTGCCCTCCCGTTGGTGCTATCAGAATGGCACGGCTATGCCGTTTTATAAAAGATTGGAGGTTCGACTTTGAGTCGAACCTCCAAATTATACGCTTATTCTTTCACCACTTTTCCCATCCAAATCGACCTGCCATTGCTCAATGCCTGTACAAGGTATATCCCGGCCGGCTGGCTTTCAATGGAAAGCGACTGGCTTTTCATGCCGGATTCTGCCGCAATTTGTTGCACAACACGCCCCGTCAAATCCATAACAGAAATCTGTGCGTCAGCCTCCAGCGCTTGGCCGAATTCAAGCGTCATTTCGCCGTTGGTCGGGTTGGGAAACAGCGTAGCACTGATTTGCCCGGGAATATCCTTTGTTGCACTGGTGCCAATCCTGCGGATGCAAACATCGTCAATGCGCGACCAGGAGACATAGGCCCCGTCGTTGAGGTTATAGTTGTTCCAGACACTGATAGTCAGGGTGTTGAAGTTTTGGGTGGCCGTCCAAGGAGCAGAAGTATAGGTCGTCCAGCTAGTGGTCAGCACGGGCGAAAGGTAGATCTCGTCGCAAGTGCCTGCGCAGTTCAGGTAGCTTCCGGGCAGACCGGTAGAGGCACGGAATCGGAAACGCACGCTGTCTTGCACGGTGTTCAGCCATTTGCCGCAAAATGTGACCTCGTAAATGCCGCCCGAATTAAAGGCAACTGGCTGCTGGATACTTTCACCAACTACCTGATTGCCCCACATTTGGATCGCGCCCGCTTCCTGGCAGGTATCGCCAATGATAACTTGCGGGCTATTTGTCCAGGTGGTCCAGTTGCTCACATTACCAGGGCCGCCCAGGTTGCCGGGAACAAGTCCGGCTGTAAAATCGCCGTTCAAAACGATGTTGTCTTCGCACAATTTCGGGTCCGAGACCTGTATTTGTTTGCAAAACTCGTACATACAGATCTGGCCATCGATCGAGATCCGGGTCACCACCATGCAAACAAAATAAACGCCCCCGACCGAATAGGTATGAAATACTGTTGCGTTGGCCACTGAATTGCTGTTGGGCGAACCATCACCCCAGATCCACTCAACTTTGTCGCAAGTATCGAGCGCCACTGGAGTAAAGCCGAGCGGGTTGGTGCCGGAAGTGATAAATCCTGCGCCAACGGCAGCAAAAAATGTGGAATCGCAGAGGCAACCGTCGGTCAGTTTTTCAATCACGATTTCCTTGCAGATCGTGTCGCTGCACATCATGGTGGCCGAATTGGTACCGTACGCGCTCACCACCAGGCATACCGTGTAAACGCCTGTACTCGAATAGGTATGTATTTCATTCTGGTTGAATCCCGTACCGGCATCGCCGAAGGTCCAGCTCCAACTGAAGATCGTACCGCTTACAATGGTGGATAAATCGGTGAAAGTGACCGTATTACCGCTGATGGAGGCTGAGAAGTTGGCGACCAATCCAATTGAGTCACAGGCATCCGGCGGGGTATCATGTATCACGATATCAAAGCAAATTGTATCGCGGCACAAGGCCCCTGCATTCCCTCCTGCTACAATCAGGCAAACGACGTACCCGCCTGGGCTGGAATAGGTATGCGTCGGGTTTTGTAAATTGGAAGTGTTCGCATCGCCAAAACTCCAATTCCAGGAAAAAATTGAGCCGCTGCTTATGGTGGAAAGGTCCGTAAAAGTGACCGTATTGCCGCTCACCGAATAAGTGAAATTAGCGTTCAGTCCCAGGGTGTCGCAAGGATCAATGGGCGTTGAGTTGTGGCAAAAAGTTTGTTGGTCGTTGTATACAACGGTTGTCAAACTTGTGGGAAAAAAATCCTGTGGAATATTCGGGATCGTCTGCACGGGAGTCGTTACTGGCTGTCTGTGGATAATGACTGTTTCAGGCGAATGGTAACAATCGCTTTCGGTTTGACCGATCTTGTTGGTCTTGATAGCCAATATGTTGTAATCAAAAACATGCGGTTGGATAATCTCATAGGTATGCCCTGTGATGAAATATTCATCGCCGGCATTTGGCTCCACGCGGTTGCCCTGGGAGGCAAAACCCATTTGGTAAACGCGCGTCCAGTCCACCGAGCCGCCATTTTCGTCCATGCGCATCAACATACACTGACCTATTTCTGGAGGGTCGCTCACACCAGGGTCTTCGGCCTTTCCAGTGAGCACGAGTTTATTGTTCAGTCCGAACTGGAAGTGTGTGGAAAGTTCCTGCTCGCTATTTTGAATGTCATAGTTGTTGGCCCAAATCAGGTTGCCGCCAAGATCGGTTTGCATCATCAGAATCTTGCGTGGGTCGCTTACAGAGGTTTCATGCGAATAACCGGACACCCAAAGGCTGCCAACAGCAGGAGCCGGCCCGCCGCAACTGCCTTGAATACAAGCCCCGACATCGTTGGCATTCGGTGCGACATCGTAGGTTTTCATCCAGGAAACACTGCCTGTGGGAACTTGCAGGCTCAGGATAAAAACCTCCTCGGAACCGCTTGAAAGGCTCACTTTGCCAGTGATAAAATAATTATTAGGCAAATTGGGGCAAGGCGATTGAAAAGTGGCAAACGCGGTAACTGATGCAACAGAAGGTACACCGTTTACACGATAGGTCCATTCCCAGATCAGGGTGCCTGCGCAGTCTGTTTTAACCGCGTGAATGAGCGCCATGCCAGAAATTGGGTCTGTTTTTGTGCCCACGAGGATAAAATTGCCAGCACCGTCCTGTTTCACGCAGGCGCTTTTTTCATCGGCGTTCTGGGTGCCTATCCGGCGAACCCATTGCGGGTTTCCGCCAGCATCCGTGAGGGTAAGGAGCATGTTGCTGTTGCCCCCATTAAATTCATTTCCAGCGATGATGTAGCCTTGCGCACCATTGCAATCCGTGGCTTTTTCGATCCAGGTGGCAGTTTCGCCTACATCCTGGCCGAGTATTTTGGAGGGAAACAACAGGTTGCCCAATGGATCGAGGCGCACCAATTGCATATCGCCAGCAGTATTGAAAAGTCCGTTGGGATGCTTGATGTTGCCTCCAAGTATCAGGTAGTTGCCGTTATTGGCAATGAGGCCGCTCGCACCGCGCTCATCGGTGGGCACCGGGAAACCAATGGCAGTTTGAAAGGTTTGGCTGAAAAGGCACAAGCTGTTGAAAAACAGCATTAACGGAAGGGTTAAAGAGCAACGAAGAGCGAGGTTTTGAAGTTGGAACGGGAATAAAGGTTTTTTTGAGGCTTTCGGGAACTGTGCGCTGAGATTTTTCATAGTAAAACAATTAAAAGAGATGATAAGAAAAATGGCATTCCGTGGGCTTCTTTTCCTTACATCGGGGGATTTTGAAAAACCTTACCTTGAGAGGGGCAAAAAAAAAGATTAGTGTAGGAAACTAACGCAGATTTGAGTTAGGCTTGCATGATGATTGTCGCCAGGAGGGATGATTCGAAACAAGATTGTGGGGACTCAGAATCATGGTTAAATGGCTGGGAATTTTAGATTATTTGTATTTAACTTTAGTCATTGGCTAGTGCGGGGCTTAAAGTAATATTTCCGTAAATGGGAATTTACGATAACAAGCGCGTTCGCTATAGCCAAAGGCCAAGAAGTTCATTAAATTACAAAAAGCCATCTCAAAAATGGCGCTGGAGGTGAAAAGATTGGATGATGATCGAAGTCAAGGCCATTTTTTGCAGACATAGTGGTGCCTACGGCGAAAAAAATGAACATTGAATTCGGTCATCAGACGGCTTTTCAGCCCAGCAGGCATTTTTGAGATGGCTTCTAAACTTTCAAGTCATGACAAATTCGAAAAGACTTACGAAAAAGCACCTAATGCTTTTTATGATGTTGTTTAGTGTCCCAGTCTTTGGGCAATGGACAACGACTGCTCTCTCCGAGGGCAAAGCCCAGATGGGTGCCGTATCATACGGCACCAAAGTTTGGTTCGGTGGAGGTGGCATCGATACAGGAGCCACCAGTCAGGTAGAAATATACGACCTCGCTACCGAAGAATGGTCAATGAAACAGCTCTCCATCCCGAGGCTTTTCCCAGCGGCAGGGGCAGTAGGGGGCAAAGTATTTTTTGCAGGTGGAATCAACTTCGGCATTTTTGAGCATTATTCAAGAGTTGACATTTTCGATACCCTGTCGCAGACGTGGACTACGGCAGAACTCTCTTCTCCAAAGTTCGACGTAGCGGCAGTTAGCTATGGCAACCTATTGTTTTTCGCCGGTGGCGTAAACCTTATAACAGGCAACGATTCAATCATTGACATCTACCACGCCGACACTGACCAATGGACAACTGCTACTCTTTCACAGTCTGGAGCGGTCAGAGCAGCAGTTTCAGGTTCAAAGTTGATTTTCGTTGGTGCGTTTGGATCTTCTTTGATGGATATTTATGAGGCCGCCACAAGTACCTGGACTACCAAAACCCTTCCTTATGCAAGGTTATTCCCCGCTGTGACTGCCGTGGGAGACAAAATAATCATCGCAGGTGGCGTTAACTTTGACAACTCGCTTACCGACCGGGTTGATGTGTATGACCTGATCACTGGAGAATGGACCGTCGCGAAGCTGTCTATGCCTCGTGCTTTCATTAACAACGCAGCGGTAGCTTGCGGAAAAGCATTTTTTGCAGGCGGCGGCAATTTCGAAATTGCGACCATTTCATGGTTTCCAATCCCCGCTAGTAACCAGGTAGACATTTTTGACCCTGTAACAAACCAATGGACTACCGACCAACTCAACAATACAGCCGTGGTGCAATCCGTACTGGGTAATGGAAACCATGTGCTGGTGACCGGAGGGGCAGATTCAACAGGATTGGTTTCCAGCGTTCAAATTTATACTTGTAATCTTTCCGATGTATTTGAAGGAGACTCCAACAGTGACAGTAATACGCCTTTTTTCATCAATCCAGCAACAGATTTCCTCTATTTTTCGGATGAATTTGCTGTGGGTGCCCCCGGTACGATAACATTGACCAGCGTTACCGGGCAGGTGGTTTGTTTTGAAAAATTAGCCGTTAGCCAACTTAATATCAGTCACTTACGACCTGGCATTTATTTTTTGCACTTAAAAATCGGCGAGCGGATTCAAAGCGGGAAGTTGGTAAAACAATAAAAACATTGCTCATCCAACTTGCTTTTTTGTCGTACTTGGTGTCCTTGCCAAGTACGGCAAAAGTTTGCCTGCCAAGCCTTGGCAGGCGAGTAGAGTACTGGCTGGCGCTCACTCCACCACCTTAAAAGTCGTCCTCCGATTCGTCTGGTGTTCTGTCTCTGTACATGAGGAGCAGGAGCACAGGGCCGCTGGCTGGCTCTCACCATATCCTTTGGCCGATAGTCGGGTCGGGTCTATACCTTTGGAAATCAAATAATTGACTGCACTTTGAGCGCGGCGTTGGGATAAATTCTGGTTGTAGGAATCATTGCCGCGACAGTCAGTATGACTACCAAGCTGGATGCGGATATCTGCATTTTGGCGCAACACTTCAGAAAGTCGGTTAAGGGTTGGTTCGGCATCGGGCCGGATATCCCATTTGTCGTAGTCGTAGTAAATGTTTTCCAGCACGATCTCTCGATCGCGAAATATCTGATCCAGCACGATCTCGATCTCAAAAGTCTGCACCGGGTTAGCCGGATCTTTGGCAATGCCTTTCGTGCTGAATCTCGCACTATTGGCTAAGTAGCCCTCCAGTGTAGCATTGAAATTATAGTCCGTGTTTTCGGCAAGTTCCATTCGGAAAAAGCCGTCGTCTTTCACCTTAAACTGTTGTTTTTTACTGCCCCATTCAGCCAGAACGGTGGCTCCTGAAAGTGGTTTTCGGCCCAAAATTTTGCTATTAGGGTTGGATGGTTCAGAAAAGATCTTTTCCAGGACATAGCCTTCCAAAATGAGTTTGTAGGCCAATGGTTTGGTCGGTATAGTATCAATTTTTGGTGGTTTCGGCGGTGGTACCCGCTGTTCGAACCGATAAATATCATCGCCACCTTTGGCCGTTTCCAGGTTTCGGTTTGTGCTAAAATAACCCGTTTTTATCAAATCTCCGGGTTTGGGGTCTTTGAGTACGCTGACCGAGGCCCGATCTACGATAAAGCCAAAATCGTCCGCTCCACTATTGATGGGGGACTTGAGGTTATGGGGGGGCGACCAGGCGTTTTTTTCAGACATATAGGTTTTGAAAATATCCAGCCCACCCATGCCCGTGTGCCCATCGGAGGCAAAATATAGCGTGTCGGCATCGAAATTTGGGAAGAGTTCATTGGAAAAGGTGTTGACACTGCGGGGCAGGAGTTTGGGCTCATCCCAGCCTGTTTCGGATTTGGAATTGCGTTGTACGGACCAAAGATCATAACCGCCCCATCCTTCCGGGTCATTGCATGAAAAATAGAGCGTTTTGCCGTCGGCGCTCAAGGCCGGGTGGAGGTAATTGATTTTCTCCTTTTGAAAAGGGAGCGGCGCAGGAACGGACCATAAAGCATCTGAGCGGCCTTTCTCTGAAAAATAGATTTTGCAAAAAGCGTCATCTCCTTTATAAGCCCCTACAGCCCTTACAAAGTATGCATCGGTGGCGGCCTTATTGAAGCAGGGCGTGCCTTCGTTATTGCCCGTATTCCATTGACTGTCAAATGTTTGTGGGCTGGCGCTTTTCGGCTCGGCAATAAAAAGGTTCATAAATTTATTGCCGGTCCAGCGGTAGTTTTCCTTGCCCACGATTATATTCCGGTCGCTGGTGAACACCAATCTTCCATCGTGATAAAATACCGGGGAAAAGTCATTTTGCGGGCTGTTGAAAGGCACAGGGTCGATGGTCCAACCATTGCCGGGGCCTTCGTTCAACCAGCCTTCGGCGATGGTACAGCCCGTAATTTCTTTGCGGTATTCGTAAGGTGACCCGATCTCGATTCCAAGATTTTTGAACATCTCCCTGGCGGCAGCGTAACGCTCGAGCTTTTTCAGGCTGATAGCTTGTGCTTTTAGCGCTTCGGTGCCAAAATTATTTGCATAAGCGGCTTCAAACCAAGGAAGCGCATTTGCATCCTGTCCGATACGGCGGTACGAATCGCCGAGCAGATAGGCTAATTGACCTTTTTCTTTGCGGGTTTTGGCGCGGGCGTACTCTTTTTCGAGCATTGGCAGGGCGGTAGCATACTGTTTGCGTTCGTAGGCAGTGCTTCCGTCCTTTATTTTCAAAGTATAGGAGCAGGCGGAAAAAAATAGCAGCAGGAAAAGGGAAGCGGTAGTTTTTGTGTTCATAATGAAGTGTTTGAGATCACGTATTGGGGAGTATTAAAGAGGCGGTTTGATAGCAAAACGTTGTCTGAGTGCCAGGCAAAGGTGTTGAATTTTAAGAAATAACGCCGCTCTGTGTTTTGTTGCAAACAATATAATCGGTCACTTGGGCTTTTTTTGACCCGAATGATCCATGTTCCCCGTTTTTTTTAAACCCGCATTACGTAATTTTGCGGCCATCCAATTTTGGACAATCTCTTTACCTGTTTTTTCGCCCTCGTACCGAAGGGCAACGGTTTCAATTTTTAATTACTGACTCAATATTACATTCAAAAAAATGAACAAACTCGTTTTCTCTTTGCTGATTGGCTTGCTTTTCACCGCCTGCCAAAACACGCCTAAAACTGCTTCTGAAGCTCCAACTACTGCGGATCCATCGGCTTTAGTTCCGGAAGCACCCGAAGTGGTTACTCCAGAATCGGTGCAAGGCGCAACAACTACGCTCACTGAAGGCGTGAAAATGATGGAGGAACTTCGCAAACAAGTTGATGCACTGCCTGCCAAGGTTAAAAAAGAAAAAGCGGATGAAATTGCAGGAATGTACGGTACGCTGGAGGGTATGATCGAGAAACAAACCGGCATGATCGAGGAAATAAAGGCATCAAGCACGCCAACTGCTGCAAGCGCAACGCAGGAAAATGGCGTATCAGCGCTGCCAAGCCCTGCACAAATGAAGGAATATACAGAATCTGCTGCCAGGTATGCACAAGAGGCGCAGGCCATAAAAGAAGCCCTTCAGAAATTGGGAAAGAATTGAGGTGTTTAGCGCTTCGGGATATTTTGCACATCACAATGCCTTAATTTCTCAAAAGCTTAATCACCTGTTGCACCATGGTTTGTGTCACATCAAGGTGGGTTACAAAACGCACGGTTTGTGGCCCAAATGCGGATGCGACGACTCCCTTTTGTTTTAGTGCCTCCAGGAATTCCGCAGGAGTTCTTGGAGGCGCCAGATCAAAGATCAGGATATTGGTTTGAACAGGGCGGATGTTTTGT